>JAEZJD010000284.1 GCA_023436425.1 Bacteroidota bacterium
TGACTGTGTTGGTTATTGCATGTCCTTGTGCGTTGGGTTTGGCAACACCCACGGCTATTATGGCAGGAGTTGGAAAAGGTGCCGAAAATGGTATCCTGATTAAAGATGCAGAAAGCCTTGAGTTAGCGAAAAAGGTAAACGCCATCGTGCTGGACAAAACAGGCACCATCACAGAAGGAAAACCCGAAGTCGTTGCCATTCAGTACAAGAAGGGTACAACAGAAACGGAATTGGCAAACCTGCTTTTCAGTATAGAACAACAATCAGAACATCCGTTGGCAGAAGCAGTGGTTCGCTACTTTAAGAAAAAAGAAACTCAGTCCCTCGCTCTCGATCATTTTGAAAGCATCACCGGCAAGGGTGTGAAAGTAATGTACGCCGGTAACACATACTTTGTAGGAAGTGCGGCATTATTGAAATCGGAAAACATCATCACTGAGGCTGCATTGCAGGAGGCGGCAAATAAATGGCTGGCAAAAGCACACACTGTTATTTGGTTAGCGGATACCTCAAATGCATTAGCTGCTATTGCTGTTGCAGACAAAATCAAACAAACTTCTGTTCAAGCCGTGAGGGAATTGCAGGCAACTGGCATAGATGTGTACATGCTTACAGGCGATAATCAATTTACAGCAAAAGCCATTGCAGAACAGGTCGGCATTCATAATTATGAAGCAGAAGTATTGCCGGCAGATAAAGCAAATTTTGTAAAACAATTGCAGCAGCATGATAAAACCGTTGCAATGGTAGGCGATGGAATTAATGACAGCAATGCTTTAGCACAGGCCGATGTGAGCATTGCCATGGGCAAAGGAAGTGACATTGCCATGGACGTAGCGAAAATGACTATTATTTCATCAGACTTAACTAAAATTCCGCAAGCCATCAAACTTTCGAAGCATACGGTTGCCACGATCAAACAAAACTTGTTTTGGGCGTTTATCTACAACTTAATCGGTATACCCATTGCAGCTGGGATTTTATATCCGTTTACCGGCTATTTATTAAATCCAATGATCGCCGGTGCTGCCATGGCTTTGAGTAGCGTAAGTGTAGTATGTAACAGCTTGCGGTTAAAGTGGCTGAAATTCTAACGTCAAAAAAGTATAACACTTTTACAAAATGCTGTAACAATGCAGTGATGCAAATGAGTGAACTTTGCAGCATCAAAAAAAATAGCCATGAAAACAATAGAAGTGAAGACAAACATAATGTGTGCATCGTGTATCGAAAAAGTTACCCCAGCACTCAACGAAGTAGTTGGTGAGAACAAATGGAAAGTGGACACAGCAAACCCAAAGAAAGTTTTAACGGTTTCGGCAGAAAACCTGACTGAAACAGACGTCATCCAAGCGGTTGAGAAAGCCGGATATAAAGCAGAACCTTTATCCTAAGGCAACATGGAAAATTTACAGACAATATCACGTACGGAAAAGACTCGTAGCGTGCTTAATCTGCTGACGTGCAAATGTCCGCGCTGTCGCACCGGCAATATGTTTCAACACAGCAATCCGTGGCATCTGAAAAATACAATGAAGATGAACAAAGAATGTCCCGTATGCGGGCAGCCTTTAAACATAGAAGTTGGGTTCTACTATGGTTCCGGATTTGTGAGCTACGGATTGGGAATCGCAATAAGCGCTATCACGCTTGTTGCGTGGTGGTTGCTTTTTGGATTTTCCTATCACAATCAAAACTTCTTTTATTGGATGGGCTTTAATGCCGTTCTCCTTCTGGCGTTGCAGCCATATCTAATGCGCTTCTCCAGAACAGTGTGGCTCGCATTTTTTGTGAAATATGACCGGCATTGGAAAACAAATCCGCCTCAGCCGCTTGAAAGAACAAACGCTGATCATGAAAATAATTGGTAGCAGGAATCAATTCCCTAACGCATTTTAAACTTTTTGTATGACACGTTTTTTTCTGTTGATAGGCTTTGCTGTAATCCTAGCTGCGTGCAATAGTTCGGATAGTCACGGCACAGGCAATCGCACTCATTCCGGACACAGTGTATCTGCAGACAGTGCGGGCAATGGTGATTCAGGTCAACTGGCAGCATTACACAATGCAATGGTGCAGATGAACCGCCAAATGGAGACTATGACTCTCACGGGCGACGCGGACCACGATTTTGCAATGCTGATGATGCATCACCACAAAGCTGCAATTGACATGGCGAGAGCAGAACTTGCCGGCGGTAGTGACGAAACTTTGAAGCAAATGGCGAGAAATATTTTAAACGATCAACAGAAAGAAATTGATCAGTTCAATGAGTTTCTGCAGGATCATCCACACGGCAACAAATCTGATTACGGAGAAAAAGCAAAAGGTATGATGTCCAAAATGGATAGCATGCAAATGCACAGTAGTTCCGTGGATGCAACCTTCGCCCGGATGATGATTCCGCATCATCAGGATGCAATCATCATGTCGGAACAATATATCAAAGTTGGCAAAAGCAAGGAACTGGTTTCCATTGCCAAAAACATCGTTGCCATGCAGCAGAAAGAAATTAAAGAGCTTGAAAATTGGCTAAATAAAAACCAAAAATGAGCCAGGTCATTTCCACATCTGTCTTTCACAACTAATTTTGCACTGTAAAAACAACTTCATGAAACAGATTACATTAATTCTCTCTTTTTTTATTGGTTTCACTGCTTTTGCGCAGGCACAAACAAAGGAACAGACCGATAAAATAAAGGTGTACGGCGAATGCGGAATGTGCAAGAACCGGATCAGCAAAGCGCTGAAAATGGATGGGATTACATCCGCAGCGTGGGACACAGAGT
>JAEZJD010000289.1 GCA_023436425.1 Bacteroidota bacterium
CCTTGTAATGTTCAAAGCCGTGACAATGCCCGGAAAGAAATAAACGGCTCTTTTGAGATGCCAGGAACGCCGGAACAAATTTTTCCTCCACTGGTTTTGATGACCCTACGATTTTGCTGTTAGTGTAGGGCGAATGATGACAACCAACGATCACAAATTGAATGGCAGGATCGGCGTCCAGTTTTTTCAATGTGTTCTGATACCATTGTACCTGCATTTCATCTTGAGCTGTCGTCAGTTTGGAAAAATTGGAATTCAGCAACACAATTGCGATCGAATCCTTGATGGTGACATAGCCCGTTGGCTTATGATCAGGGAAGCGGCGTTGAAATTTTCTTAGCCCTTTTTTTGTGCGCCCCATCACTTCGTGGTTCCCCAAGGCAGCATACACTGATATGCCCTCGGTTCGTAGGCTTTCGATGTAATTATCCATGGGCCGCCATTGTCTGTTGCTGGAGCCAAGGTTCACCACATCGCCCAAAATAAACAACGAGCCGGGGCGGCGCTGACCAATGTCGCTAAACAGTTTTTTTGTCGCTGCCTTGTTATGAGTTTTTTTCAGCCAAAGCGTTTCTACCCACATAGGAGCTTGCGTGTCGCTCGAAAAAGCAATGGTGTTTGAATCGATTGGAGTAGGTGAAGTCTGACTTTTTCCTGCAATGGCAGAAAACATCACAAACAGAAGGACGGCGATTTTTTTATGCATAAGAAAATTGGTTCTCAAAACTTGAGGAACTTCCACACTAGCTGCACTTGAAGTGCAAGTGATCCGTTCGATGTTTCGGCAGCATGCATCCATTTCAGTTCAGTTCCTAATCCAACGTTTTGAGAAATCGGGGCGATGTACGACCCGGCTGCCATCCAACCTATACTTACTTTCTGAGAGCTGGTTTTTACTTTATAGTCCGTATTGGTCGTCAGCAAATAAATACCCGAGCCTGCGAATAAATTCCAATGTTTGGCAATCGATGTTGACCACTCTACAAGTACCGGAACTGCATTCAGGGAAACCTTTCCCGAAATTCGGGCAGAATCGCTGAAACTGTAGCCGTAAAAAGTTAAATAGCCGGTCTCTACTCCAAGTTTTAACAAGTGATCCGGATGCCACATGAGGCGAAAACTTGCAACCGGGTTCAAGGTGTTAACACGAGTGGCGAGGTGCTTTGGGGCGCCGGATTCACTCACGTAATAATTGGCCCCGCCGCTGAAGTATGCCACAAGCGAATGAGCGCCTCTTCGGTTCGGCGACGAAGTAAATTCCTTCTCCTGGCCAAAAGTATTGAGGTGAATGGCAATCAGAAAAATAGAAATAAATGTTGCTTTACCTGACATAATGATGATATGCTACAAGCGTTGGGTAATTTGATAATATTCCGTCGAAGTTTCCTTTGGTCATATACTCCTGTATGTTTTCCGAAATGTCCAACGTCCACACGTACACTTTTCTTCCTGCTGCGTGTGCCTGCTGCACTTCGGTTTGCATTAAACCCTGAGTCCACTGCGGGCCCCACACTTTTGAATCAGAAAGGGCTACATCCGGCGGATTTAATTCACTCACCGACGGTACGTTTTTGTAATCCGGCAACAATAGAAATTCCTTGAACACATCCTGGTCAGGAATGCCGATGCGGATGTCCACTGATCTACCGATTGCTGCAGCCTTTGCTACAAACTCTTGTTGTATGGCTCTGATCTGAGACAAGGAACCGTGAAATTTTGTGTCGAGCCACACAAAACGCAGAGGGGTTTCATAAACTACCGTGTTCAACGCTTCTCTCAGCGTAGGAATTCTTTCGCCATTTTTCAACCTTACTAATGTGTTTAATTGAGCATAGGTGTAATTTTCTATTGGACCAAGTAGTCCGTCCTTTTGTACCAATCGCTCATTTAATGTGGCGTCGTGGTATAAAATCGGCACACCATCTTTCGTTAGTCGCACGTCTGTTTCTATTCCTGTTGCACCCAGCCGTGCTGCTAGTCTCATCATCTCTACTGTGTTTTCCGATGCAGGGAGCAGATCGGCGGTTCGGCCGCCGCCGCGGTGGGCAACAATCTCAAAGCTCCCGGGATTGAGTGTTCGCTGGTAAATGAGTTTTAATGGAAATTCGGGAGCCGCTTCTCCATTGCCAAATACACCATTAATTACTAGGGAGGGAGACGGTATTACTGCGCTCCCATCCAACAAATATTTTGATCCGGACGCAGACGGTATTGTTAACCTCACCTTTCCGGTTTCCGTGTTAATCATTTTTCGCCAAAATCCATTTAATAGAATACTGCTATCCAGCCGTTTGCCTTCACATATTATAAAGGCGGCGTCCTTTTCGCAAAAAAATGAAAGATGATAGGTTGTGTCGGTTCCGGCTGCTGTATAACTCCATTTTGCTGCTGTTAATGAGCCGAATACATCAGCCCCCGCATCGACTGAGTACACGCCTTCCAGCTTCATCCGTGTTGATGGTGTAAGCTTTACTGCATTTGCCGAATTAAAAAGATCCCAGAATGTATTTGGTACAGGCGCCTCAAAAGTTCTCCTGCAGGATGTAGAAATCAAAATGAGCAATACTGCAATGGTAGTTTTCATAAAATAAGACCAACAATGAATTGGGGGAAAAACAGGTTTCTTTTATAGTTTTCAAACAGTGTCCAGGTTTGCCAGTAATAATCTGTGTACATAGCACGAAACCCGAGTGTCATGCTTTTTTTGCCCGCAAAAGGCTGCTCAACGGCTACTGTATACGCCGAACCGCTCAACAGTCGATAATCACTCTTCACATTAGTGTTTCCTGCCTTTGTGTGCACACCGAAGGTCATGATCTGCTCCGCACGGAGTGACAATAAGATTTGCTTATTGAAACGCAAGCCAAATGATACGTTCGGATAATTCTGAAACCCATAACCTTTTGTATTTACGTTTTGAACATTTATGATACCAAACCAAAAACTTAAGTCGTTGCCAAGCGACATCGAAGCCCTGTTTCCAAGTTCTGTGCTCCATTTCGGTCCAACGATCAGCATATTTTGAACAACTTGCGCAAGGAGCCGTGCTCTCAAATCCAGCTTACCAGACAGTTTTTTCATTACATGCACGTCCAGGGCAGGAATGCGAAAGTGCATTTCCTCCGTTATCTCATTAGGCATTGTTGTGCTGGTAATGCCGATGGACGTCCTGGACTTCGCATTCAGCGGATAAGGAAACCAGATAAATTTTTGGTTTTCTATGGGTATGTTTTGCTTGCGCGGCGGCATGGTATCCTGCCCGTGAGCTGCACACAAAAAAAATATCACTGCAACAGTGAAAACAAGTCTTGTCTTCATATATTTTAAAACATGGGCTATCAGGCAGATATTGGAGAATACAATTCTCATCTGCAATAAATGAGCCGCAGCTTCGCCTACCTGGAAGCTCCGAGAAATAGTGCCTTGATCAATGCCGCAATTGCTATTGCCAGCAAAGCCACAATCAAACCCGCAGCTTCGCCTACCTGGAAGCTCCGAGAAATAGTGCCTTGATTAATGCCGAGATTGCTATTGCCAGCAAAGCCACAATCAAAGCAGCAGCTGCCGCAAACAATAGCTCGAAGGGGAAGAGATTATGATCGGTGGCGTTTATAGACGTGTCGATAATTATTTTGACAATTAAAGCCATTGCTAGAGCAATCACTGATATCTTAATTGTGCGTGATACCTTGAAGCCTAAGATGAGCCGCATAGCGATGCCGCAGACAAAAAGCAAAATCAATGAGATGAATCCAACAATTTGTTGGTTGGTGTAGGTGGCATAATCCACCGCCCACAATGGCACACCGGTAATTAATACTGTGGCAAGCAATGCTATCCACTTATTGCTGAAGTTGGATGCTCTTATCATCTATAAATTTAACCAAACAAATGGCACATCTCTTGCGGCATTTTCAGAAATCGAAAAATGTATGGCAAGAGATAAAGGACAACCATCGGCAACAAACAAGAGTGAGGAGGGAACAGGAACACCTGCGAGAGTGGCACAGGAAGATTTGCGTTATGATCAGAACATGACTGAAAAATACACCGACGATGATGAAAACGTGGCTGATCATGTAAGAGAAATGCATCCGAACAGAAATACTGACAAAGACAACGCCACCAATGCAGGAGGCTACAAATCGTAGGAATTAAACTCCTGCCACTCTTTTCTTGTATTCTGAAAGGGCGTCTTCCAAACGCTCACGGGCTGTAGTGTCGCCCGGTACATTGTGCGAGGGATGGATAAAAAGTTTTACGCCGCGTTCGGCAAGAATTTCTGCAACAGTAGTCACTGTCATCCAAACAGTGGTAACAAATGCCATGGTGGAAACCGGACCGATTTTATCCTGGTGATTCTGCAAAACAACGGAAGCGTCTTCCACCGGCGCACAGGTATCAACGGTAAGATCTGCTATGTCGAAAATGGTCTTGCCTGACGAATGCCTTGTCTGTTTTCCTTTTGCTCCTTCAACAGAACCATAAGCAATTACTTTCATTCCTTTCTTCTTCGCCTCAATGGCGATATCAATGTTCACATTGTTAATTCCTGAATGCGAGAAAAGCCACATCGTGTCGCGTGGATCGAAATTGTAGCCCTTCATAATTTCCACGCCATAGCCCTCAACTCTTTCCAGAAACACAAATTGATGTACACCCATTTCGCCGGTGATGCGGGTAAAAAAAGTTAGCGGCAATTCAATCATTGGGTGAAACCCGACAAATCCGCCAATACGTGGATACATTTCTTCAATCGGCAGCGTGGCGTGACCGCAGCCAAAGGTGTGCACCCATCGACCGGCTTCAATGCTGTTCGCCATCACTTCTGCAGCCTTTCGGATGCTTTCCATTTGCGTGTTTTCGATTTCGTTTATTATTCCGCGAACGTTATTCAACCATTGTTTTGCCAGCATCATATCTTTTGCTTTTTAAATTAAAAATTTACAGGCTTGTCGTCATCACATCGTCAGTTGTAACAGAAGTTTTCTTTTGTGAACGGAAGATGAGAATACAGAAAATGATCATGAAACACAGTTCGGCAAATATCATTGTTGTGTAATGCTTCATACCGAATTGATTTGAAATTACACCCATTAAATAGTTTACAAGCATGTTGCCGACAAGCGAAATGGTGAGAATAAAACTAAACGCGGTCCCGGATTTTGAAGGATACCGATTTCCCGCAAGACCCATTGTGATAGGAAAGCCCGCTGCCATTCCAATGCCCATAACGATTAATCCGGGAACAACAACTGCATACGATTTCGCAAAATAAACCAGCAGTGCACCGATGCCAATCGCCGTAAGAGAAATGGTCATTAGCAGCGGCAGGGCCATGCTGCGAAATACGCTGCCAATAAGAAGCCGCATTACCGTTAACCCTAAGACATACAATGAAAGTGCAAACAACGCCTGCGCTTCTGCAATTGATAAATACTGTATGAGATAAGTTGTCGTCCAGTTATTAACGATGGCTTCGATACTTCCCTGAAAGAACAAAAAGAACGCTAAAAAATAAAGGAAGCTTTCTTTGAACAGGTTGGTTTTTGTGGTGGTTGTAAACCCAAGTGCTTTCTTCGACGCTGGAAATTTTACAAACATATAAAAGATCGCAACGGCCAACGTCAGCCATCCGATTGCGGCAACAATTTGGAAGGAAGAAAAAGTGTTTTTCAGCAATCCCAAAATGAAAGGCATACCTAATGCACCCAAGCCGAAAAATACGCCCAGAAGACTAAGTCTTGCTCCGGAACCCTGGCTTATGTCGGAAACCACAGCATTGGTGGCGCCATTAATAATGCCGGCTGAAACGGCAAATATGAAAATGCATACTTTCAGCCATGTGAGCGACGACAGAAATGCAATGCCTTCGAAACCTGCAAACATTCCCAGAATCGAAAGCAGAAGAATAAGTTTGTAACCATACCGATCGCAAATGGGTCCGAAGACAAGTGAACCTGCGAGAATGCCAAAGGGCAGAATAGAAAATATGGTTCCAACAGAAAGATTATCGAGCTGAAATTTTTCTCTGAGGTCGGGAGCCATCGAGCCAAGTGTGATCAACCCAATGCCGAACAAAAGCATTCCGCAACATGCAGCCCAGAAAACAGTCTTTTTATTGTACATAAGCCCGATAGTTTTGATCTTAGATTTTCAACTCCAAAGTTTCATTCCTGAATTTTTCTCCTATGCTCGAATTCACCTTGAACTGCTGGCTTCTTCACCGCCAGGTGAGCCAGGAATGCAGCACCATACAAACCTGCATCTGCTCCAAGCGATGATTGTTCGACTGAAACTTTTGTGATGCTGATTGGCTGCGCCCATTTTTTTGCTTCATCGGCAATGGCAGGAATGAATTGCACTGCAGGACCAAATACACCGCCGCCCAAAATTATTTTCTCCGGATTAAAAAGACTTACCAGATTGGCAACAGCCATGCCCCAAAATTGAATGCAGACGGAGAAAACTTCTTTTGCTAATTCATCACCGCTTTCATAAGCAGCAAATACATCATGCGAAGTAAGCTCTTTTGGATTCTTCTGCTTCAAAATTCCGTCATAACTGTTATTTGTGCTCAAGACTTCTCTTGCCACACGTGCTATTCCATCGCCGGACGCATGATATTCAAAGCAACCGCACGACGAATATTTCGGTTCGAACGGAGGCTTTAAAGCAAGCCAGCCGATGGCTCCTGCAATATCATGAGCGCCACGCAGCACTTCTCCATCGATCAAAATGCCCGCGCCTATACCTGTGCCCACCGCGAGGTAAATGGCATTGCCACACCCTTTTGCATTGCCCATCCACGATTCTCCCAGGATATATGCGGCACGATCACTATCAATCACCACGGGAACATCAACGGCAGCCCGCATGTGTTCGAGCAGCGGATAGTCATCCCATCCATTGATATTTGGCGCCCAAACAGTTCCGGTTTTGCTTCGGTAAATACCGGGAACCGCAATGCCGATAGAACGGATGGACGGATGTTTTGCAATCATTTGCTGCATTTCTTCCAGCATCAGTTTTCCCACTTCTTCGCCGCCCTTTTTACTGATTGGAACTGTTTGCTTCTCATTAATTTGTCCTTCGGTTGAAAAAACTGCTAATGATAGTTTTGTTCCACCGAGGTCAATTCCCAATGAAGTCATCTTACAGGCTTAAGATTTTTTTTAGATCAGCATCGTTTACGGTCAGCAACTTTACTTTCGGTAATCGCTGGGTGAGTTCTCGCCAGTTTTTATCGTGCGCATAAATCTTTTTGAGCATCGGGATTGCTTTTGCCACTTGTTTGTTATTGGCAAGAGTTATTGCGGTCCAGTATTGCATTTCCAGGTTCGACGGAAACATTTGCATAGCTGCATTGTATTCGTTCATTGCAGACGTCATGTCGTTCTTTTCGACGGCAAGATCACCGTTGTTCATGTGCTCGTATGCTACCTGCACATTATACAAACGGCGCAGTTCTTTTATTGGCGCGGGACTATCTTCCACACGCAGATCCACAGTTTTTTCCTCCAGCGGCTTTCCCGCAGATTTTCCTGGTACGACAATCATTGCAGCCGACTGTCGCCCGCGAATGTCGCCACCAACTCTTTGCGCAGCCTCCAAAGCTTCCAGCATTCTTTCTGCCAGCGGCTTGCCCTCAGATTTCCTGAACGCATCTGCCATCGCGGATGGCACCTTATCGGTAAGCATCATATTTGATTGAACAGAAAAGTTCTCTCCTTTCACGTGACCCGCATAGTCAATACAATTTTTACCAGTATGTGTTGCCACATTTCCTTTGCTGTCGATAATTGCTACTTGCCGCACTTCGCGACCTTCATCAGTTGCAAGCATTTGGTCCAGCGCCTGCTGTGCCGTCATTCCTTTTTTCAACAGTTCCAAACCTTTCGGACCAAACGATCGGTTGACAAATGCCTGGGTTGCCACTGTGCCAACTCCTGCCTCTGCCCAAGAAACTGCAGTGCCGACGGAAAACCAATGACTTTGAACAGCAACGCCCATCTCACCTGTTTTTTCATCGCGACACACGATAGAGAATGTATGTGAAAAAGGATTCGACCGATCGAAAAATTGAGCGAATGATTGTATAGAGGTAATGACTGTAAGCAAAAGAAAAAGCTTTTTCATACTTGAAAATACGAAAACGAATAACGCATATTTATGACCGCCGCTCGCCGATGAAAATCTTACATTTGAACGAACACAAAAACCACAATCTTTTTTTATGGCGCTAAAATCTGCAATGGACTTCGTGAAAGAAGCTAAACAAGGAATTGAAAATTTGTCTCCTCAACAAGTTTCAGAAGAACTCAAAAATGGCAATGCCACATTGATTGACATCCGTGAGCCGAACGAACTTACCGAGAACGGTAAAATCGAGGGTTCGGTTAATGCACCGAGAGGCATGCTTGAATTTTATGCCGACCCATCACTTCCATATCATAAAAAAGAATTTGATCCGGAGAAAAGAATTATTCTCCACTGTGCTTCAGGCGGACGTTCTGCCCTGGCTGCACAAACGCTAAAGCAAATGGGTTACGAAAATGTTGCACATATGGACGGCGGGTTGAAAGCCTGGAAGGAAAGCAATTTGCCTGTATCCTAACTACTGCAGTTTACCAAAACTGATTCTCGTAACATCAACTCAGAGTGGTGCAGTTTTTCGTATGCGTAACTTACATTCAGAATTAAGCATATGAAACAGTTATTTCCGGCCCTTGCGACAATAATATTTCTTCAAACCTTCGGTCAATCCGCTAAGATTGCCATCATTCCAGAACCGGTTTCCATAGTCGCAAAACCGGGAGGATTTACGCTGCCCCACAACGTTATTATCGACGCCAATACGCAGGTGAAATCGTCATCAGATTTGCTGATACAAAAACTCACACACACTGCCGGCTTGCATGTATCCGTGAAACAATCTGCACCGGCAGCCGCTATTAAATTGACGTTGAATAAAACAAAAGATCGTCGGTTGGGTGCTGAGGGATACACGCTTTCGTCAACATCGAAAGGAGTTGCGGTGAAAGCAAATACGCCTGCCGGAGTATTCTACGGCGTTCAAACATTGCTGCAACTCTTACCAAAAGAAATTGAAACTGATTCTGCAGTGAAGGATATTACGTGGAAAATACCTTCTGTTGAAATAACAGATTACCCACGGTTCGGATGGCGTGGATTGATGATGGATGTGTCCCGGCACTTCTTCACGAAAAAGGAAGTGATGCAGTTTATTGATGATATGGTCAAGTACAAGTTCAATTTACTGCACATGCATTTGTCAGATGATGAAGGATGGCGCATTGAAATAAAAGGGCTTCCGAAACTGACAGAAGTAGGTGCATGGAACGTGAAAAAAGTTGGCTATTTCGGAACATTTTCACCACCGGTGCCAAACGAACCTCGGAATTATGGAGGATTTTTCACGCAGCAGGACATCAAAGACATCGTGCAATATGCCAAAGCCCGATTCGTGAATGTGTTGCCCGAAATAGATATGCCGGGCCACAGTCTTGCAGCCATTGCTTCTTACCCGGAGCTTTCGTGCACGGAAGGTGCGGATAAATATGTGGTGCGGTCCGGTGAACCAATTATGGACTGGTCACGTGGTGCTCCGCCCATTGCACTTGTTGACAATACGCTTTGTCCTGCAAACGAAAAGGTTTATGAGTTTGTTGATAAGGTAATCACGCAGCTTGCTGAACTTTTCCCATTTGATTACATACACGTTGGCGGCGATGAAGTGCCGCAAAACTTTTGGTCGAAGAATGATCAGATAAAAGACCTGATGAAAAAAGAGGGACTGAGAGATATGCATGCGGTGCAGGGTTATTTTATGCGCCGCGTGGAGCAGATTGTGCAATCGAAAGGAAAGAAAATGATCGGCTGGGATGAGATTCTCGAAGCGGGAGTGGACAAAAGTGCCGCTATCATGAGCTGGCGTGGCACCAAATACGGCATTGAAGCGGCGAAAGCTGGACACGAAGTGGTGATGAGTCCATCGACGTATGCATACCTCGACTACATGCAGGGAGACCAGGTGATTGAGCCGAGGGTTTATGCTTCTTTGCGATTAAACAAAACCTATGAATTTGACCCACTGCCCGAA
>JAEZJD010000298.1 GCA_023436425.1 Bacteroidota bacterium
CTTGAGAACCTCAGCGTTTAACTTCTCAATTGCCGCCTGCAATTTCCAATTGTTTTTATTGCGTTCGCCCACAAAGTTGGACACGCAACGCATTTGGAGAAAGGGGAGTTTTTCCTGTAAAGCAACAAAATGCAGAGCTGCACCTTCCATCGTTTCTATATCAGCGCCTACCTCTTCACGATAGTAAGCAATTCTGTTCGGGTCGGTGGAAATTTCATTCACGGTTACAGCATCTACAATTGGCAAACCAGCGGTTTGCAGTATTTCACTATTGTTCGGCAGCTTCCCATTTTCCCAGGGGCGATCATTTAATGCAACTAATCCCATGTGGAAAATTGATTGGAAAACATCGCCTTCTAAAACGCCTAAATCTCCCACTATTTCGTTTCGAACAGCCACTGTCTTTACAAGAGGAAGATTTTCGTGCAATGCTCCGGCAACACCCGCCTGCAGAATCATGTCAGGTTTGTTTCTATAAATTGCTTTTGTGATGTTGTATGTTGCAGCCATCATTCCCACTCCTGTTATTAATATTTCTACGGAAATATCTTTTCGGGATTGTAGATCGGAAACCACCGGCGCTATCTCAAACTCTGTTGCTGCACACAGGAGAATTTGCATTTGCCAAAATTCGCACTTTTAGCTACTTGCAACCATACCTTTGTAACAAACGTATTAAATGGCTGAAAAGGTTGCCGTTATTCGACGAGAACATTTCAATGCAGCTCACCGCCTCTACAGAAGCGACTGGAACGCAGCTGAAAACGAAAGCGCTTTTGGTAAATGCAGCCTCCCAAATTTTCACGGACATAATTACGAGCTGGAAGTAAAGGTTGTTGGTGAGATAAACAGTGAAACCGGTTTTGTGATGGACTTGAAAGTTCTTTCAGACATTATCAATGACAAGGTGCTGGAAAAAATGGATCATAAAAACCTAAACGTCGATGTGGAAGAATTCCGCGATTTAAATCCTACGGCAGAAAATATTGCTGTCGTCATTTATAATCTTTTGCGTCCGCACGTGGGTGAAGAGTTGCAACTCTACGTCCGGCTGTTCGAAACGCCGAGAAATTACGTTGAATACCCTGTGATATAACAAGCAAACCTAAACGCATTATGTATAAAAAAGTAGAAGAATATACTGATCAAACAACAGAAAAGTTAACTGATCTTTACCGTCAGATTTTGGAGTCGCTTGGCGAAGACCATCAGCGTGAGGGTCTTCTGAAAACACCGGAACGTGCGGCAAAAGCCATGCAGTTCGCCACGCAAGGCTATCACCAGGATGCAGTAGCCATTTTGAACTCAGCCCGATTTCAGGAAGACGTCAGTGAGATGGTGATCGTGAAAAGCATAGAACTTTATTCAATGTGTGAGCATCACCTGCATCCTTTTTATGGGCAGGCGCATATTGCATACATCCCTAATGGATACATTACGGGCTTAAGTAAACTTGCACGTGTTGTAGACGTGTATGCCCGGAGGTTGCAGGTGCAGGAGCGCCTGACAACCCAAATTCTCGGTGCTATAAAAGAAAGTCTCAACCCGCTCGGTGTAGCCGTGGTTATTGAAGCAAAACATTTATGCATGATGGTAAGGGGTGTGCAAAAACAAAACTCAGTTACCACTACTTCGGCTTTTGATGGAGAATTTCTGAATAACCACGTCACAAGAAATGAGTTCCTCAAGCTGATTTCTGCAGATCTAAGCTAGTTAATTCCGATTGAGACAATGGTGGATTTGCATTGTCCCAATGTCGCGATTGCGGATTGGGATTAATGAACAATCTTAATTTAAATCTCTTTTCCGGCTGTGGCTTACATTTGAAGCTTGTAAGGAATAGTTATGAAGAATGCATTTGTTTTTCCGGGTCAGGGGGCGCAGTTTCCGGGTATGGGAAAAAGCTATTATGAAAATAGTTCATTTGCCAAACGGATATTTGAGCAGGCAAATCAGCAGCTAGGCTTCAGGATTTCAGATGTAATGTTCAACGGGTCTGAAGACGATCTGAAACAAACCAATATTACTCAACCGGCTATCTTTCTTCACTCGATCATTGCTTTTAAAAGCGTTGAGGGCATTCGCCCGGAGATGGTTGCCGGTCATTCGTTGGGCGAATTTTCGGCGTTGGTAGCTAATGGAACTTTGAGCTTTGAAAGCGGTCTGCAACTTGTGAAACTTCGTGCCGAAGCAATGCAGAAGGCTTGCGAAAAAAATCCGTCTACAATGGCGGCAGTTTTGGGTTTGCCCGATGAAAAAGTAGCAGAAGTGTGTAACCAGGTGCAAAGCGAAATAGACGAAATTGTTGTTCCTGCTAACTATAATTGTCCCGGACAATTGGTTATTTCCGGAAGTATTAAAGGTATAGAAGTAGCCTGCGAAAGGCTGAAAGCAGCAGGCGCAAAAAGGGCGTTACCATTGCCTGTAGGCGGCGCTTTTCATTCGCCATTGATGGAACCTGCCAGAAAAGAACTGAAGCAAGCGATCGAAACGACTACATTCCACGCTCCATCTTGTCCGGTTTATCAAAATGTCGTTGCGAGGGGAGTGATCGATAGGGATGAGATCAAACAAAACCTGATAGACCAACTCACGGGTGCAGTAAAATGGACGCAATGCGTGCAGGCAATGATCGAAGATGGTGCAACTCGCTTCATCGAATGTGGTCCCGGAAAAGTGCTGCAGGGACTTATTCTCAAGATCAACAAATCGGTGCAAGTGGAAGGTGTCAGCTGAAATCAGCAAACGATTGAGTTCAAAGCCACAACTACATGGCTAATGAGCAATTCACCCACTCCGCATCAAACGAAGCATTGTACTTTTTATAAAAGTTAATGGCTGGTTCGTTCCACTCCAGCACTTGCCACACAATTGCATTCAATTTTTTTTCTTTGGCTTCTTGTATTAAACGATCGAATAGAAGTTTCCCAATCTTATTGCTTCGCATTTCTTCCGTCACATAAATATCCTCTAAGTACATACGCTGTCCTTTCCAGGTGCTGAACCGAATATAGTACAACGCAAATCCTTCAATTTTGCCGTTTACTTCTGCTACAAAAGCCCACCAGACCGGATTTTCACCGAAGCCGCTTGCTTCGAAGTGATCGAGTGTTACCGAGACTTCTTTTGGCGCTTTCTCATAAACGGCGAGTTCTTTTACAAGTTCAATTATCCTTGAACAATCTTCTTTTACAGCTCTTCTGATGTTAACATCCATTGATTTATTTTTTTGCAGCCTTGAAAGTGCCGTTTGGTTGTATGAAAGAAACGGCATTCACGTTTCCTTTATCATCTTTATGAAACTGAAGGGCAAAACCAGACAATGCTTTGAAGTTGAATTTATCGTTGCCTACAGAGGTCAGTTCATATTCCGGTTGTCCGGGCACGAAGGCGAACAGAGTGTTTCCTTTTGTATAAACTTTTGCTGAGGCTCCGGGAAGTTCATATTCACCTTCATACTTTTTCAACATCTCAGCTGTAAGCGCCACTTCCTTTTCCTTGCGTGTGAACTCAATGGGTTGAAGCCCCGGTTCGAACATCGTGCGAAATGCCGAAATGTTACCATTTAAATCCGTTATGAACTGAAACTTGAAATCAGGCGCATCGCTCGTGTCAATACCTTCCACAGGATCAATTTCCAACGGTTGAAAAATATCATAGTGGTAATGCTGCAGCCAAAGTTTTTTGTTTGGTACAAAGGCAATCAGCGAATCGCCTTTGCTGATGATCTCCAAACTGCCGTAGCCCGGACTTTGATACACACCGGCGTAGTCTTTCAAAGGGTGCGATGGTCGCGTGCCTGTCTTTCTGTTTGACTGTGAAGACTTTTTTACTTCAGCAGCAGCTGCTTTTGTTTTTTCTTGTTGCTTTTTCAAATTGCTACTCCAATCGATAACAGAAAGGTTTAAAAGCTTATCAGCAATCAGGTTCCTAACGATGGAAGGAACACTTGATCCATTTTGATTGGTAAGAACTATAATGCCAATACTGTCGGTAGGGAAAAAAGCGGTGTTTGCTGAAAATCCGTCAATGTTTCCGCCGTGCTCTACGCGATAGTGACCACGGTAAGAAGACAGAAACCAGCCAAACCCGTAATTAGAAAAAAATACGTCGGGAGTTTCTTTCGATGGCAAGGCAGGTGCCATAACCATCTGCGAACTGATAGCTTCCTGCCTGTACGATTCCGGCAAAATGGTTTTGCCGTTGAACTTTCCATTGTTGATCCATGCGGTTACCCAATTGCTCATTTCGACAACGCTGCTGTTAATGCTGCCGGCAGGTCCCATTGCATCGATGTTGTAATAAGGCAGTTTTTTTATAATGCTATCATTTTTTGTATAATAGCCTATGGATGCATCATTGTCCTTCGCAAGATCAAGAACAGAAAAATTGCTTCTGTTCATTCCAAGAGGACTGAAAAATCGTTTTTTGATGTTGTTTTCCCAACTTTGATTTGTGAGCTTTTCCGCCACAACTCCCTGCAAGAAGAACATAAAATTGTTATACTGCCATCTTTGTCTTAGTTCCGCAGTCGGTTCCATATAGCGAATGCGCTGCAGAAAACTGTCTCTGGAAGTTGTCGGAAACAAATACCATGAAATATCATGTCTCGGCAGCCCTGTTCTATGCGACATCATGTCCCGAAGGGTGATATTGTTGGTCATACCTGTATTGTAAAAGGCCAAAGACGGCAAATACTCATGTACAGGCTTGTCCAGCTCAAGAGCCTTATCATTTGCCAGTTGCCCAATCAGGGATGATGTAAATGCTTTGGTGCAGGAGCCAATCGGATAAAGCGTGTTAGGAGTGGCAGGAAGTTTTTTTTCGTAATCACGATAGCCGAACCCGTTAGCATAAATCAGCTTATTTTTCTGCACAACTGCTACGGAAAACCCTGCGGCTTTCCAATCTGTTAGCAGCTTATTCAATTGTGGCTCCAGTGCAACAATGCGTTGATCATTGGTTTGTGAAAAAGATGAAAATGCATAAAAAATAAATGACAAAAAAGTAATGAGTTGCTTCATAAAATTCTTTTAGCAGTCATCAAATGTAATTGGATTAATGAGTGTCGCTCAATGCTTGATCAAGATCGGCTAAAATGTCTTCTGCGTTTTCAATGCCGACGTTCATCCGAATCAGACCATCGGTGATTCCATATTTTTCGCGTTGTTCTTTCGGCACGCTAAAATGAGTCATCGATGCGGGGTGAGAAAGCAATGTATCAACCGTGCCGAGCGAAACAGTGCGTGTACACATTTGCAATTTGTTCATGAAGGAAATACCGGCGTCGAGTCCGCCCTTTAGCTCAAAACTCAACATTCCTCCTGCATGCCGCATTTGTTTCATTGCTACCTGGTGTTGCGGATGCGTATCAAGGCCTTCGTAATTCACCTGCGAAATTTTACCGTGGGTGTCTAGAAACTTTGCCACCTGCATGGCATTTTCACAATGGCGCTGCATCCTCAGCTCAAGGGTCTTTATTCCTTGCACAAGCAGAAAGGCGTCAAACGGGTTGGAATTTCCGCCGAAAAGCCGGTGAACTTTTGTGGCTTTGGTTTTCATAAAATCAACATCTCTTCCCAACAAAATACCACCAATGGCTGTTCCGTGACCGTTTAAGAATTTCGTAGTTGAGTGTACAATAAAATCGACTCCCAACCTGAACGGCTGTTGCAGGTAAGGTGTTGCAAATGTGTTGTCAATCGCAACCAGCAAGTTGTACTTTTTAGCAAGCTTGGTTAGTTCTTCAATGTCAACGATCTGTATTGTGGGATTGGCGGGGGTTTCGAGATATAACATTTTGATCTTGCTGTTATGCCTGATCACATCTTCTACTTCATTCAGCTTTCTCAGGTCCGTTATCACAGGCTCGATGTTACATTGCGGAAGCAATTTATCCAGCAGTTCGTCCGTGCCACCATATAAAGAATAATGCGAGAGCACCTGATCTCCGGCTTTCAACGTCGAGAGAAAAAGGGTAGATATCGCTGCCATGCCAGATGCGTGCAAAATACCTTTACTTACCTGGTTAATGCCGAATGTTTCAAGTGCAGCAATTTTTTCCTCCGCTTCTGTTATCGTAGGATTACCCCACCGAGAATAAATGTAGCCTTCTTCTTCGCCACTAAAGCGCCGCATGCCTTGCTCAGCGGTGTCGTACACATACGTGCTGGATGCATATATCGGTGTTTGATGGGCATACATGGGATCTTTTTTGTGCCCGGCATGAACCGCTGCAGAACCAAACCCTTCGAGAGCAAAATCTTTGTCCGTCATGAAAGATGTTTTTGTTATTTAGTACTCTCAAAAGTATTTACAAATCAGCGATGAGAGAGCTATTCAATCAACTTGCAGCATACCATATATGGGCCAATCAGTTGTTGCTTAATGTTGTGGATGTATTAACTGCGGAGCAACAAAAAGTGGAAGTGAAAAGCAGCTTTGGCAGTTTGTTTCAAACGGCTTTGCATATGTGGAATGCGGAGAGTGTTTGGTGGCAAAGAATGAAGCTCCACGAGCGGGTGCTTGGTCCGGCTGAAAACTTTTCGGGAGAGATGACAGAAATCAGCCACGGTCTTTTGCAGCAAAACAAACAATGGCAGGATTGGATCACGAATGCGCAGGAGCATATGCTGTTGCACGAGTTCATCTATTATAACTCGAAAAAAGAAAAATTTAAACAACCCGTTTATCAAATGCTTATTCATCTTTTCAACCACGGCACATACCACCGCGGGCAATTGGTAAACATTTTGCGTCAGTTGGACGTTGAAAAAATTCCCTCTACTGATTTTATAGTATGGTCAAGAAAAAAAACTTTGTAGTATGTGCCGTGTTTTTATCCGCGTTAGTGTTTATGCGATGCGGGCATGAGGAGGTTCAGAACTATAAAGATCTTGAACAGAATATGATGGATCTGAAATTATACCAGGAGAACCTCGGTGATCAGATCAAGCGAAAGAACTTAGATGAAGCGTCGTGGCTGCTGGAAGGTGCGGATAGTATTTTGCTGGTTGTGTCAAAAAAGTTTAAAGAGCACAGAAACCTTCAACGACCATTTTCTTACTACTACAAAAAGGAGATGCGTGAACCAATTCACGAGATGAGACAGGCGATTAAAAAGAACGATACTGCGAAAGCTCTAAACGGTTATCGCATCCTTGTGAAAAACTGCAACTCCTGTCACATTGATAATGATGTGGACAAAGAAGTGAGGTTTTGAGCCGCTGTCAGTGGTTCGTTTATAAAGCTACTCCAGCGCAGCCAGGCTTTGTTCAAGTGATTTTATTCTTTCCTCAGCATCTGCTTTTTTCTTTCGCTCAATTTCCACCACTTCAGCTTTCGCATTTTGGACGAATTTTTCATTGCTCAATTTTTTATCTACTGAAGCGAGAAATCCTTTGTGGTATTCCAATTCTTTTTCAATCTGCTGTCGTTGAGCAGAGACATTCACCGTTTGTTCTGATTGGATATAAAATTTGTTCTTCTGTACCAACACTGAAATAGCGTTTGAAAAGGAGTCGCTGCTATAAATAATTTCTTCTGCATTTACCTGCTTCGCCATTATCTGCTCTATTGACTTCAACGTGTCAGCCTCAGAACTGTCGATACTGAGTTTAATTTTTTCTTTCGGTTTGATGTTGTTTTTATTTCTTACATCGCGAATGGCGGAAATAATTTCTTTCAACAATTCTCCCTGTCTAAGTATTGTTTGATCCACCTTCTGTTCTGCTGAAAACTGGCGCACACACAAGTCATCCGTTCTGCTGCTTAGCTGATGATAAATTTCTTCGGTAATGAATGGCATGAATGGATGTAACAGCTGCATCAGATTTGTAAAAAATGACACCGTTTTTTCATAGCTGCTGCTGTCGATCGACTGGTCATGAGCTGGTTTGATCCACTCCAAGTACCAGCTGCAGAAGTCGTCCCAGATAAGCGAATAGATGGTCTTCAGTGCTTCGCTCAATTTGAAATGCTGGTACATTGATTCAACTTCCTTTCTAACGAGATTCAACCTGTTTTCGAACCATAGGACCGGAAAAGAATGAGCTGTTAGTGGTGAGTGGACGGTGTTAGTTGATGCATGACGCTCAACTGCAGGCTCTGAATTGCCAACCCTTGTCTCCCAACTGCGAACGAGCTTCAGTGCATTCCAAATTTTATTATTAAAAAATCTTCCCTGGTCGCAACTGCTTTCGTCAAATAGAAGGTCGTTTCCTGCCGGCGCAGAGATCATAATTCCAAACCGCACAGCATCAGCTCCAAACCGGTCGATTAAATCAAGCAGGTCGGGAGAGTTGCCAAGGCTTTTACTCATCTTTCGTCCCTGTTTATCGCGAACCATTCCCGTGAAGTAGACGTGCTCAAATGGCTTTTCATTCATGTATTCTTCTCCAGCCATTATCATGCGTGCTACCCAGAAGAAAATAATGTCCTGACCTGTTACTAAAACGGATGTGGGGTAGTAGTAGTTAATCTCCGGATTATGTGGATCAGTAATTCCACTGAAAACTTCAATGGGCCACAACCATGACGAGAACCATGTATCGAGAACATCCTCGTCCTGTCGCAGTTGTCCGTTTTCCGGCTGTGTATTGTTTTCCGTAGCTTGCCTGATTGCTTCTTCTTCATTTTCAGCCACATAAATGTTACCCTTTAAATCATACCACGCCGGTATTCTTTGTCCCCACCACAGTTGCCTGCTGATGCACCAATCTTTCACATTTTCCAACCAGTATTTATAGGTTGCGAGGAATCTTTCTTCAGGATGAATCTTGATATCTCCGCTGGTTACTGCAGTCAGCGCCTTTTGTGCTAATTCACCCATTTTGACAAACCATTGTGTGGAAATTCGGGGCTCCACAACAGATTGAGTGCGCTGAGAAAAGCCGAGTCGCGTTTGGTACTCTTCTTCTTTTACCAATAATCCATCATTCTTCAATTTTTCAATTGCCCGTGATCTTGCTTCATAACGATCGAGACCAACAAATACTTCCGCTGCATCACTGAGCGTACCGTCTTCGTTAAGTGTGTCAATTGTTGGAAGATTATGTTTCAAACCAATGTTGTAGTCGTTGATGTCGTGCGCCGGAGTAATTTTTAGTGCTCCCGTTCCAAACGCGGGATCAACATACTCGTCGAAAATTACCGGCACTTCACGATTAACAAGCGGTACAACTACTTTTTTTCCTTTGAGGTGGTGATAGCGTTCGTCATCCGGATGCACACACACTGCAGTATCGCCCATGATCGTTTCCGGACGCTGTGTTGCAATGAGAACATAATCGTCTTGAAGCACTGACTCTCCGGATACAACTTTATACTTTACATAATAGAGTTTGCCCTGCACATCTTTATATTCTACTTCTTCGTCGCTCAACGCCGTTTTTGCAACCGGGTCCCAGTTGATCATTCTTGCGCCGCGGTAAATCAATCCTTTTTTGTGAAGATCAACGAACACCTTTATCACCGCTTTGTAGTAATGTTCGTCCATGGTGAATGTGGTGCGGTTCCAATCGACGCTGCATCCCAATTTTCTTATCTGATGATAAATAATACCGCCATATTTTTCTTTCCACTCAAAAGCGTATTTTAAAAACTTTTCGCGGGAAATGTCGTGTTTGGAGATCCCTTTTTCCTGCAGCATTTGCACCACTTTTGCCTCGGTAGCAATAGATGCGTGGTCGCTGCCGGGAACCCAACATGCATTGAATCCCGACATCCTTGCCTTTCGAACCAATACGTCCTGAACCGTCTCATTTAGTGTGTGTCCCATGTGCAACACGCCGGTAACATTCGGAGGAGGAATGACAATGGTGAATGGAGTTCTTTCATCGGGCGAGCTGTTGAAATATTTTTTCTCCAACCAATGCTGGTACCATTTGTCTTCTACTTGCTGAGGCTCAAAATTTTTAGAAAGGGTTGTCATTAAACAAAATTGGTGTGCAAATTTACTGTCTGCACACCAATTGCCGTCAGCGGCTATGTTATCGGCCTAGGGCTTCAATTATCCGAATTCCGCATGATTACTGTTCATGAAGTTTACGAGGGCTGCCGAGTTTTTCAGGTTTAGTTTCTTCAAAATATTATACCGGTGAACTTCCACTGTTTTTGCTGATATGTCCAACGATTCGCCGATCTCTTTGGAAGAAAATCCTTTTTTGATAAAATCAATTATCTGAATCTCCCGCTGAGAAAGTGAATTAAAACCGAATGAGGGCTCCTGTCCACTCAGCACCTGTTCCGACAATATTGTTTTTATTTCGTCGCAAATGTACTTGCGTCCTTCGTGCACCTCCAGTATCGCCTTAAACATTTCTTCACGAGAAGAATTTTTAGTGACGTAACCCATGGCTCCTCTTTGCATCATTTTTCGTGCATAGGCTGGTTGGGTATGCAGCGATACGCCAAGAATTTTTGTGTGGGGAGCATGTTTTTTTATTAGTTCGGTGGCTTCAATTCCGTTCATGCCCGGAAGATTTATATCCATGATCACTATTTGCGGGTGTAGCTCTTTTGCAAGCTTCACAGCTTCTTCTCCACTGCCACATTCGGCGATCACTTTGAAGCGTTCGTCGGAGTTTAAAATGAAACTCCAGGTTTCCCGTACAAGCGTGTGATCGTCTGTGATCAGAATAGTGATTTTTTTCATGGGACTTTGAATTTCTATTCGTCGCAGTGCAGGTGCTAAAACGATTTTCTACAATGACAACGAACAACCTAGCGAAATTATTCCTTAACTCCGAAAAATACAACTTCGGAGACATACTTTTGAAGAGTTAACGTACTGTACTGATTTTGTTACACTTTTAAGAACATTAATATGGAAAGAATGATCACGTCGTGGTACTCTCCCCGGCTGGAAAAAGAGATGCCTATTGCGGTTTATGGACACTATGGATTTGCGCTGTTGTTTGTGCCGACTGCCGCGGCAGATTATTTGGAGTATGAACGATTTCAAATGTTGGACGTGCTGCAACCATTTATTGACGCAGGCAAGATCAAGGTCTTTTCTGTAAATAGTATCAATAATGAAAGTTGGTTGAACAATAGTATGGATCCGCGGTACAAAAGTTTACGCCATCGTCAATTCAATGACTACATTTTCGAAGAAGTTATTCCTTTCATTAAATCAAATACGAGCGATGAAACACCTGTGATAATCAGCGGCGCATCGTTTGGAGCTCTCCACAGCATGAATCTTTTTTTAAAACGTCCGGACCTGATAAACGGGGTGCTTGCAATGAGCGGCGTGTATGATCTTACAGAGTATACTAAAGGGTATTTTGACGATGATGTATACTATAACAGCCCGCAGCATTATATGCCCAATTTAGCAGATCATCATTTGCTGGAGCAGATCCGGCGCAGCAATCACATTCATATTTTTTCCGGCAGCGGTCCTTACGAAGATCCAAACGCGAGCCGAAGCTTTGCAAGCATTTTGTACAACAAAGGCATTCATTACGAACTCGATATTTGGGGCTCGGAATGGCCGCATGATTGGAACACCTGGCGGGCAGTACTCCCGCATTATCTCGAAACTAGATTCTGATCAGCAGTTAATTCGCGAAGTAGTTGTACAAATTTCCGTCGCTCGAGTAGTCTACCGCCGAGGCTTTCCACATGTGATGTGTATACCTGGCAATCAATCAATCCAATACCCGCCTGTCGTAGTTGCTGCACATAAGAAATGAATGCAAATTTCGAGGCGTTAGTTTCTTTGCTGAACATGCTTTCGCCAAAAAACACTCTTCCGATTTTAACGCCGTACATGCCTCCGACAAGTTCTCCATCTTTCCATGTTTCTGCAGAATGAGCATAGCCCATGTAATGCAATTTGGTATAAGCATCTGTCATGGCTTCGGTGATCCATGTGCCGTCCTGTTCTTTCCGGCGGATGTTTTTACAATTTTCGATTACCTGTTCAAAAGCTGAATCGGTTTTGAACTGAAATTGGGTTTGTCTAAATACCTTGCTCATGCTTCTGCTCACGTGTAACTCTTCAGGAAATAGAACGAACCGCGGATCAGGCGACCACCACAGCACAGGATCTTCTTCGCTGTACCATGGAAAAACACCAAGACGGTAAGCTTCCAAAACCTTTTCGGCTGATACAAGTCCACCTATCTGAAGAAGTCCATCTTCATTGGCTGCTGCAACATCAGGGAAATTCCATACGGCTTTATCTAATGGAATGATAATTTGCATGAAAGGAGTTGCGTGATTAAGCCATTACTTCCAGGGTGGCATTGATACCCCGGTCGAGAATAGCATCGCATTGTGGACGCAGAACATCGTAGCTGCCCTTTTTTACTGAATACTTTCCATTGAAATGAATGATATAAGCGCACTGTTCTGCCTGTTCATAAGAATGTCCGCACACTTCCATTAAAGTTTCGATCACCCATTCAAAAGTGTTTACATCATCGTTCCAAACAATTATTTGAAAGGGATCGATGGTGTCGGTGAGCGTTTCTTCAATCTCGCTGTATCTTATGTCTGTAGCGGTTCCCATCCTTGTACAAAGTTAATTATCTTGTGTAAAACAAAAGCTAATGGAACGAATTATCGGCTTAGGTGGCGTTTTCATTAAGTCGCAGGATCCCAAAAGTTTGGCTGAATGGTATCAAAAACATTTAAGGATAAATTTTAACGGTAACACTTACTTCAATTTCGAAAACAATGCTGCAACTGGAGGTTCAGCCGTCATTTCTTTTTTCAAACAGGACTCGCAGTATTTCAATCCGTCCGGAAGTTCATTCATGATCAATTTGCGGGTAAAAGATCTGAAAGTTCTATTTGAAAAATTGAAAGCGGAAGGGGTGACCACTGTGGGAGAAATGATGGATGAAGACTATGGAAAGTTTGCATGGATTATGGATCCCGAGGGGAACAAGATTGAGCTGTGGCAGCCGGTCTAAGAAATAAAAAATCCCGCATCGAGCGGGACTCTGTGGGAGTTGACGGGATCGAACCGCCGACGCTTCCGACTGTTAGTCGGAATGCTCTGAACCAATAAGTCTTTCAATAAGCTTTCTGCTTTTCCAACTTTTAATCGTTCTTTCTCGAGCTAGTGC
>JAEZJD010000025.1 GCA_023436425.1 Bacteroidota bacterium
GAAAAGAACGACCGTGATTAGTGGGGGCGAAAAAGTTCGCTGCATGATCAGCAGAATGATGCTACAAAATCCCAATGTGGTCATTCTCGACCAGCCCACAAACCACCTCGATCTGGAAAGCATCCAAAGCTTTAACGAAGGCTGCCAAACTTTCCCGGGTGTTGTGTTGCTCACATCGCACGATCATACGTTCATGGAGACTGTTGCAAACAGAATTATTGAATTGACACCAAACGGCATCATTGATCGCCTCACCACATTTGATGAATATCTGCAGGACAAGCGTGTGAAGGAACTGAGGGAAGAGATGTATGAAGATTCGGTTCTTGCATAAAAAAAATCCCACCTTCAAAAAAGTGGGACGTTTCAAACAGTTCCTTTCTTTTACTTAAGTCGGACCCGTTGTGCGGTTAACGTCATAGGAATAAGTGAATTCAACAAACATTTAGACGGCGTGCAGTAAGAAATTATCACGCCAGAAACCAGCCTGACCGAAACATGTATCCTTTTATTCGATGAACAAGGTTTTTTTCTCGCTGAAACTGCTTACCTATTTTTGCACTCGAAATTTTAAAAGATGAAAAGCACGCCTTTCACACAAAAACATATTGAGCTCGGAGCTAAGATGGCGGAGTTTGCCGGCTATAATATGCCGATCAGTTATTCAGGTATTAACGAAGAGCATCAAACTGTTAGGCGCAATGCCGGAGTGTTTGACGTGAGCCACATGGGAGAATTTATGCTGAAGGGCGAAAATGCTTTGGACCTGATTCAGCGGGTGACGAGCAATGATGCTTCCAAACTTACAGCGGGTAAGGCTCAATACAGTTGTTTGCCTAATGAAGAAGGCGGAATTGTGGACGACTTGCTCATTTATTGCATTGAAGAAAACAACGTTTACATGCTTGTGGTGAACGCCAGCAACATAGAAAAAGACTGGAACTGGATATCAAAATACAACCATAAAAATGTTGAGATGCACAACATCTCTGACGACACGGGATTGCTGGCGGTGCAGGGACCAAATGCCACCAAAATTCTGCAGCCACTAACCGACATGGACATAATGAACCTGAAGTACTACACTTTTGTAAAAGGAGTTTTTGCAGGTGTGAAGAATGTGTTGGTTAGTGCAACTGGCTACACGGGTGCCGGCGGTGTTGAAATTTATATTGAAGTCAAAGATGATAATGCAGAAAAGATATGGAATGCCGTCTTTGAAGCCGGTTTTTCGCAGGGATTAAAACCCATTGGTCTTGCTGCGAGAGATACACTAAGATTAGAGATGGGATATTGCCTGTATGGCAATGACATCGATGACACCACGTCGCCTCTCGAAGCGGGACTCGCCTGGATTACAAAATTCACAAAGGATTTTACAGCAAAAGATATTTTGCAAAAACAAAAGCAGGAAGGTGTGCGGAGAAAACTAGTCGGCTTTGAAATGATCGACCGGGGCATTCCACGCCACAACTATGAAATTTGCGATGTAGAAGGTAACCGAATCGGGTATGTTACTTCAGGTACGCAATCGCCCAGTTTGAACAAAGCTGTTGGAATGGGGTATGTACAGGTAGAAAATTCTGGTTTGGATTCTAAAATATTCATCAAAGTGCGGGACAAATTATTACAGGCAAAAGTGGTGAAAGTGCCGTTTGTGTAATAAACAAATGCCAACTGTGCTCACGTGCACTTGAAGGCGTACGCCACCAGCACCAAACCCTAAAACGTTTGTAGATTGTCAAAACAACCAACCCTTTACACCTGCCTTTCTCCTGCACTATTGCATCTGTATGATGTCACCAATACCATCGTAGTAGTGATTGATGTATTGCGTGCTACGTCCACGATCGCCACTGCGCTGTACAATGGCGCCAAAGAAGTGATTCCTGTTGATAGTGTGCAAAAATGTATTAAGCTTGGTCGTGATTTGGAATGTATTACGGCTGGCGAACGCGACGGACAAATAGCACCGGGACTGCAGTATGGAAATTCATCGTTTGAATACCCTAGAGAATTTATTCAGGGAAAAACTTTGGTACTCACTACAACAAACGGAACAAAGTTGCTGCACATGGCTTTGGCAAAGGGTGCAAAAGAGATCATAACGGGTTCGTTTCTTAATCTTTCCTCTGTTTGTGAGCACCTGGTGCAGATGAAAAAAAACGTGATTCTCGCATGCGCTGCTTGGAAGGACAAGGTAAACATGGAAGACACTCTGTTTGCAGGTGCAGTGGTGCACCAAATAAAGGAGCACTTTTCTGTTAACTGCGATTCATCTCACATTGCGGAAACAATATACGATGCTGCAAAAGAGGATATGTATGAGTTTATGAAACGGAATGACGCATCACATTACCACCGACTCACGAATTTTGGTTTAGAGAGAGATATCAGGCATTGTTTGACCACGGATCTGGCGAACATTTTACCTGAATACAAGGATGGAAAATTAACTCTAGCGTCCGTGTAAAAAATCCCTCTTGCGTCTTCGCTTCCCGCAAAAAATGATTACTGATCAGAGTCCCAGCTGCGCACTAATTTCCAGCATCCGGTCCAGCGATTTTTTCGCCTGCAATCTCAGTTCCTCATCCATGATGATTTCCGGCTGCTCATACTCCATGCACAAATAAACCTTCTCTAGTGTGTTTCTCTTCATGTGCGGACAATCGTTACACGCACAACTGTTATCCGGCGGTGCCGGGATGAAAGTTTTCTCAGGCGACTGTTTCACCATCTGATGCAGAATGCCGGCTTCAGTTGCTACAATAAATTCAACATTGGGTGTATTGCGGGTGTACGCCAACAGTTGTGTAGTGGAGCCAATAAAATCGGCTACATCGAGCACAGGCTGTTCACATTCGGGGTGCGCTATCACCTTGGCATTTGGGTGTCGCTGTTTTAGTTTGGTGATCTTTTCCAAACTGAATATTTCATGCACCATGCAGGCGCCATTCCACAACAGCATATCTCTTCCTGTCACTTTACTCACCCAGGCACCCAGGTTTTTATCCGGAGCGAAGATGATAGGCTGATCCTTCGGAATACTTTCAACTATCGCCTTGGCATTCGAGCTGGTACAGATAATATCACTTAAAGCCTTAATACCTGCGCTACAATTAATGTATGAAATCACAATATGGTCGGGATTCTGTTCTCTGAATTTTTTAAACAACGGCGGAGGACAGCTCTCGCTCAAGGAACACCCGGCCTTTAAATCGGGTATAACCACCTTTTTAGACGGATTAAGGATCTTTGCGCCTTCAGCCATGAAATGTACTCCGGCGAATACGATCATGTCGGCATCGGTCTTTGCAGCCTGTTGTGCGAGACCCAGGGAATCGCCGATGTAATCTGCTATGTCCTGAATGTCGGGTTCCTGGTAAAGGTGTGCAAGTATGATAGCATTCTTTTCTTTCTTCAGTCTTTCTATTTCAGCAAACAGGTCAAGTGTTGGATTTATCTCAACATCCAAAAAACCTTTTTCCTGAACTTCATTTTTCGCTATCAACAATTCCGTATCCATATAATAATTAATAGTATTTATATTTTTTTAAAAGAAGTCTATTACTATTACTCGTGTGAATAGGGGATAATTTCCTTTTCAGGAATTTGGTACTTCAAATACTATGCATTTATCCACGTCTATTCCATTTCAATTCACATACAAAGGTATTGCCGATACTGTTTAAAGAACGGAAATTAACAGGTTGGGAATAATGTTATGAGCAAACCCGTTTCGTCGAAATTATTTTTTCATGCTGTGTGTTGGGTAAGGATAATTGATGGGTTGCAGACGCGCCGATCGGATGAAATCAAAAAAAGAATCTTTATCCGAACACTTTCCTGTTTCACTTCACAGTTCCACATTGGTTATACACACATAAACTGTGCATGTTAACAGACATAGTTGAACAATTGATCGGAGAACTTTAATGAAAAATGCTTTTGTGTTGGACGATGGAAAAAGCCCGTTCATCAATTCCCAATAAAATTTCGGCTATCAATAACCGTTGTTCGACGATGATGTCTGGTATTCTTCGGAAAGCACCGACAAAAGTTCTGATTAATAATTTGGATACCGAATATATAATTATAATGGAGTCTTCACTACCCAAACGGACGCAAGCTGCGAACCTGGATGATGCGCATAGGTGTGGTCGGGAGCAGCAATAGATTGAGATTTACCGGGAGCAAGATTGGTAAAGTTTAGAGTTACTTTTTCAATCACCCGATTTTGTGCGCTGAAATACACCACATATACAATGGCCTCTTTCACAAACTGGCTGCTGTTGTTCGTCATGGTCAGCGTCAGCCCCTGAACGCCTTTTAGCCAGCTGTAATTCGTTGTAACAATTTTTATCGGCAGCAATTCGGAAATGGATTCAGCTGTTATCGGTTTTTTGCTGTTGCCGAAGTCCGGATATTTTTTGAAAATGCCCTTTGCAGGTGTTGTTTTTTTTGCTTCTTCTACCGGTATATAATTAATATGTGTAACGATCGCAGGTTCCGGTTCTTCTGTTACCTCTGTCTCCTTTTGCGACACATAGTTTACCTGTGGCTGAATAGACGGAGATGTTTTTTGTTTTGGCTGTTTCTTCTTTTTTGATGGATAAAGCCACGGCTTCTTCGCCTGAGTAAAGGAAGTAGAAGTATTTGTGGTAGTGCTGCCAATGAGCAGCGGTGCATCATTAAAACGAAAACTATCCTGCGGCTGCTCCTCAGCCATGCTTTCCTCTTTTGGTGTAGGAGGCGCAGACAAAACGTGTTGCTTGTGCTGTTGCCGGGGAAAGAACTTGAAAGCAAACAGCATCAAAGCCGAAAAAATAACCAGAACAGACATTGCTAACACCAGCCGTTTAGTACCCAAGGCTCCATGTTTTTTTGGAGGTGCGTTTCTGCCCTTTTTTTCGGAGGAATTTTTTGGAGACTCCGCAACAAAACTTTTTTCAACCAATTTCAGTTGATTGCGCATCTCCGTCACTCGTCGAGAAAGTTCTTCAATTGAATGATCGATCATTTCTCTGGAGCCCTTTTCTTCCACTATTGCTTCTTGTATAGGCACTTCGTTTATTAGTACTGGAGCAGGAACGTGCTTTAAGCTTGCAAATTTTACAAAAGGCAGATCCACTTCCGAAGGAGAAAACCATCCTGATTTCTGACCAATAATTTTTACAAGGTCTTTTTCGGTGAGCGGGAGAGCCGTCAGAATCTCACGGCTGTAAGGTCCTGATTGTTTATTGTTGCGCAGAAGAAGATAAAGATGGCTCATGATATTGGAAAGCGCTCACAGGGAAGGATCGTTCTTGCACGAAATTATATTCCATTTACCAATCTTTAGCAGCTTTATCAATTTTTTGCCCGCATACACGGCGGACAAAGGCATTCCGCACGCAAAATATGTGAAGGAACTTTAACGTAACCCTTTAAAAATGGGTGTTTCCGCTGCTTTGGCAGCATTTGAACATTAGTCCTTTTGCCCTATTTTTGCCCGCCCGCAGAGGTTCTGCGGATTTTCTAAAGAACTCCACCACCATGTCATTAATTCAAGATATCAGAGAGAAGTATGCCCGTTGGGCAGTTGTTGCCATTGCTGTATCGTTGCTCGGCTTCATATTAATGGATGCTTTTGCCGGCAGAACAGGGCTTTTTTCTGGCAGCGGATCGAACACCGTAGGAAAAATAAACGGTAAGAAAATTGATGCCGGTGAATTCGGTATTAAAGTGCAGGATTATGAGAAAAGAATGGGTGACCACGCAGGAGAAAATCGTACAGAACAAGCGATTGCTGCTGTGTGGGATCAGGAAGTAGGCACCACTTTATTAAACGATCAGTACGAGAAGCTCGGCATCACAGTAAGTGACAAAGAGTTGCGCGACATGCTGTATGGGGCTAATCCTCCGCAGGATCTAAAGCAGGGATTTACCGATCCCGCTACCGGTGTTTACAATGCAGTGCAGGCGCAGCAGCAGATAAATCAAATAAATAAAAGTGGTACGGCGGAGCAAAAGCAGCAGCTCAGAGAATACTTAAACGCACTGGAAAATCAAAGAGTTTACGAAAAGTATACAGCTCTTCTTGGCAATACTTTTTATGTTCCAAAATGGTTCATTGAAAAACGAAATGCCGACAACAGCCTACTTGCGAAAATATCCTACGTTGGTGTTCCTTATATTTCAATACCGGAAACTTCGGTGAAAGTGACGGACCAGGAAATAGAAAACTATGTTGAAGAGCACAAGAAACAATTCGAACTAAAAGAAGAACTGCGTTCAATAAATTATTTGTCGTTTAATGCAGCAGCGAATGCGAGCGACAGTGCAGCAGCAAGAACAGCTTTGCTTGAATTAAAGCCTGAATTGGACTCAACGAAAGATTACGCATCGCTCGTGCAGAGAACCGGCAGCGCACTTCCTTATTACGATAGCTACATCAGTAAGAAGTCCCTGCAAAATCCTAACAAGGATTCAATCCTCGCTGCACCGGTTGGAGCAGTGGCGGGACCTTTCGTGGATAACGGTGTGTATGAAATTTCAAAAATCATTGATGCTAAAACACTTCCTGACAC
>JAEZJD010000145.1 GCA_023436425.1 Bacteroidota bacterium
TCTGAATGTCGTCTCCGCTAAATAGCATTTTTCCAAGAAAGCCGCGTAGGAATGGTTCGTCAGCGTCCGTTACATGCGGCGGAACATATTGGCGGAGCCATTCCATCAACGTCATTCCGTTTTCAAAAAATTCGCTGTTCTCCAGCGGCAGGTATGCTTTAGTAATCGTTGTTCCCCACTCAAATTTTCCTTTCTCAGCTTTCTTATTTCCATTGATGATCTCAAAAAAGTTGGTAACGGCAAGCGGATCTTTGCTGAGAAAAGCGATCTTTTCCCCCTTCTTAATTTCAAATGTTACCTTGTCGAAAAGCATACGGCCATCAACAGAACTGCTGAGGTTTTCTACATTCAGGATTTGATTGCCAACCTCACGTAATGGTTGGAAAATTATCCCGGGATAACGCCGGTTGGACGGCTCTATTTGTTCTATCGTAAGTTTTTCCAGCGCTTTCTTTCGGGCTGTGGCTTGCCGCGACTTTGAGGCATTTGCAGAGAATCGTGCAATGAAATCAAGCAACGCCTGCCGCTTGTCTTCGGTCTTTTTATTCTTGTCGGAAAGTTGGCGTGCCATCAACTGCGACGATTCATACCAGAAAGTATAGTTGCCTGTAAATACTTTTATTTTCGAACGGTCGACATCTGCCACGTGTGTGCAGATAGAATCGAGAAAGTGTCGGTCGTGCGATACAACAAGCACAATGTTTTCGTAGTCGGCGAGGAAGTTTTCGAGCCAGCCGATTGTTTCGATGTCCAATCCGTTGGTAGGCTCATCGAGCAACAAAATATCGGGATTACCAAACAAAGCTTGTGCTAACAGCACACGAACCTTCAAATTGCCGGGAATGTCTTTCATCAGACTTTGATGAAACTGTTCCTTCACACCTAACTCACTCAGCAAAGTAGCAGCGTCGCTTTCTGCGGTGTAGCCACCCATTTCACCATACTCCGCCTCCAGGTGTCCTGCATGCAAATAATCATCTTCCGTCGCGTCAGGATTTAGATAAATAGCATCTTTTTCGTGCATAATGTCCCACATTTTTTTGTGTCCCATCAGCACTGTATTTAAAACAGTTTGCTCGTCAAACTCAAACTGATTCTGCTTCAGCACAGCCATCCTTTCGCCCGGTGTGATAGATACCGAACCTTTGTTCGGCTCGATTTCACCAGATAAAATTTTTAAAAACGTTGACTTCCCCGCTCCATTAGCACCAATCACACCATAACAATTTCCTTTTGTGAAATTGATATTGACATCGTCGAAAAGCACTCTTTTGCCGAATGAAAGCGTAAGATTATTAACTGAAATCATGACTGAAATTTGGGCTGCAAAGGTAAGCTATTGCTAAGGCGTTCAGAAGCAAATGACGTTAAGGAAACGTGTATTTAGCTGGCAAAAAAGTTGCAACTGTTTCAGCCTAATGGAAAAGGTGAGATGCAACTACGATACAAAACAAAAACAAATCACAAACATGAAAAAAATATTTGGATTTATTTTCCTTGCAGGGTTTCTAATGGCTTGTAACAACAACAGCGAACAAACAGGAGTGGACAATGATGGCATCAAAACAGTAGATTCCAACGGCGGATTGGCTGACACGGTACGCACAACAGACCAAAGCGCTACAGATACATCAAAGGGCGAAAACAGGGTGGATCTATCGAAACGCGATACATTTAATCACTAGCTTTTTGCACCACCGGGTCCAGTTTTTTACGGCTGTATTTTTCCATATTGTTCAGCATCCACACGGCAAATACCAGCCAGATAAATCCGACGCAATACCCCGCAATCACATCGCTGGCATAGTGCACACGTAGATAGATGCGTGTGAAGCCAATTACCAGAATCAGGAGAAGCAACAATACAATTAAAACCCACTTTACCTCTTTTTTCAACTCTGATTTGAATGTGATGTAAATCAGAAGCCCGTAAAAAGTTACGCTGAACAAAGCGTGTCCACTGGGAAAGCTCAGTCCTTTGGCTTCTTCGAGCAACGGAATTTCGGGACGGGGCCGAGCAAAAAGGCGTTTTAAACCAAACATCAGCCCGAGGCTGCTTAACGCAATCGCCGGAATTTTTATTGAATACCATTTGTGCTTTTTCACGAACAAAAAATAGGCTATGAGAATAAGGTTAGCAGGAATAAGGAATTCATGTGTTCCCAAAAACGTGAAGAAAAGCATTATCTCATTGTTTGTATCACTCACATGACGCTCCAAAAAATGAATGATCTTAAAATCAACATCTGTTTTGTTTTGGATAAAAACTTTTCTGATCAGATATACAAAAACAACGAACGCAGCCACAAAGAGCACGAGAATTATTGCCATCTCCGCAGACAACAACGCCACACCCGCCCAAAATTTTTTTAATCTTTTCAGCATGCGAGGTGATATGCTGCAAACAATATGCGAACATTGAACACGTACATAGCAGATGCTTGGCATCGTCGTTGCAACACCCTATTGATCCGATGACTCATTTAAAGACGACAACGATGAAAAACGTATTTATTATTAGTTGCTTTTTAGCTACATCCGTGGCGGTTTCTAATTGCGCCACCAACCCTGTTACCGGAAAGTCTCAACTGGTTTTGATGTCCGAGGAACAGGAAATACAAATGGGTAAGGAAGCTGACCCACAGATTATTCAACAGTTTGGTTTATACGAAGGTCAAGGTCTTCAAAACTATGTGAATCAAATTGGACAACAACTAGCCAAAGTGTCTCACAGACCCAATATCACCTACACTTTCCGGGTGATTAATTCTGAGGTGCTGAATGCCTTTGCTGTGCCTGGTGGCTATGTGTATTTTACACGTGGCATAATGGCTTACCTGAATGACGAAGCACAATTTGCAGGAGTGCTTGGTCACGAAATTGGTCACGTGGCCGCAAGGCATACTGTATCACAGCAAACAAAAGCGACATTAGCCCAAGTTGGCCTGTTAGCAGGAATGGTCATTTCACCTGCCATTGCGCAATTTGGCCAAGCGGCATCGCAGGGACTTCAATTGCTCATGTTAAAGTATGGTCGTGACGCAGAAAGGCAGGCAGACGAACTGGGCGTTGAGTATTCTACAAAACTTGGATATGATGCCCACCACATGGCTGACTTCTTCCATACGCTGCAACGGCAATCACAATCCAGTGGGCAGGAAGAATTGCCGACGTTCTTATCAACTCACCCGGACCCGGGCGACCGTTACAACACGGTGCAAAAATTAGCTACAGAGTGGCTGCAGAAAAATGGGGTGACTAATCCTAAGGTGAACAGAGAAGGTTATTTGCGCCAGATCGAAGGGTTGATTTATGGCGAAGATCCCAAAGAAGGATACTTTGAAGCAGGAACTTTCTATCACCCGGTTTTGAAATTTCAATTAACACCACCTTCGGGCTGGGCCTACGCTAACTCACCAACACAGGTGCAGTTCGCCTCAAGAGATGGCAATGCTTTGATGGCGCTAACAATGGCTCAGGGAAGTAATGCGCAGCAGGCGGCAAGCTCGTTTGCGCAGCAAAATCAGGTTCAGGTTACCCGTTCGGGAGCAACAACCATCAACGGACTGAACGCCTTTGCACTCGAAGGATCGGTGGCTACTCAACAGGGATCGTTAGCGCTCCTATCATTTTTTGTTGAATATGGAGGAGCGGTTTATCAATTGTACGGGATTACAGCAACGGCAAACTATGGTAGTTATGGAAATCTGTTGGCAAGCTCCATGCAATCGTTCCGCCCTCTTACAGATCCGTCTAAGTTGAACAAGCAGGCGGAAAGAATTCATATCAGATCTGTGGCAGCAGCTGGAACTGTAGACCAGGCTTTGAGATCATTGGGAGTTTCTTCAAGCCGGCTTGCCGAACATGCATTACTTAACGGCGTACAGCTGACCGACCGAGTCGCAGCAGGTACCCTTTTGAAGGTGATTGGGCTATAAACTTTCTTTTTGCTCCATTCAACGGCGAAAGCAACTGCAGTAACAAAATGTTCACAATGGCAGTTCTTTCGCTGTTGTAATTTTGTGCCCTTATGAATTTTTCTCATTTGTATGAACGGGCGCTCCGCTTTGAGTTTTTGAGCATTGAAGAGGGGATGGAATTATTTGAGAACGCCCCATTGTCGGAGTTGATGTATGTTGGGGATGAATTGCGTAAAAAGCAAGTGCCGCATGGGAAAGTTACCTGGCAAATTGACCGCAATGTGAACACAACGAATGTGTGTATCGCCAATTGTAAGTTTTGCAATTTTTACAGAATTCCCGGACACGCTGAGGCATACATCACCACAATGCCTGAGTATAGGAGAAAAATAGAAGAGACAATCCGCTATGGTGGAGACCAGTTGCTGCTGCAGGGCGGACATCACCCTGAACTGGGTTTACAATTCTACGTTGATACCTTTCGACAAATAAAAGACGAATTTCCAACCATTAAACTGCATGCATTAGGTCCACCAGAGGAAGCCCACATTTGTAAGTTGGAGAAAAAAAGTCACCATGAAGTTCTAAAGGCATTAAAAGCGGCAGGGATGGATTCACTACCCGGCGCAGGCGCAGAAATTTTGGTCGATAGAGTTCGGCGATTAATCTCCAAAGGCAAATGCGGTGCTGAAGAATGGCTGGCCATTATGCACGAAGCGCATAAGCTCAACCTCACTACTTCTGCCACCATGATGTTTGGACATGTGGAAACAGTGAGAGAGAGATTTGAACATCTGGTGAAGATTCGCGAAGTACAGGCGAAGAAACCGGATGGTGCAAAAGGATTTCTTGCATTTATTCCGTGGACGTTCCAGGATGTGGACACATTACTTACAAAAATCCGCGGGGTACAAAACCTCACCACACCGGAAGAATACATCCGCATGATAGCGATCAGTCGTATCATGTTGCCGAACGTAAAAAATATTCAGGCATCGTGGTTAACAGTGGGCAAAGAAACAGCACAACTAGCCCTCCATGCAGGAGCAAACGATTTTGGTTCTATCATGTTGGAAGAAAATGTGGTGAGCGCTGCCGGTGCACCGCACAGGTTTACTTACAAGAGCATTCAGGAGGCAATTCGCGGTGCCGGCTTCGAGCCGCAGTTGCGAAACCAGCAATATGAATGGCGAGAAATGCCCGAACTAATCGAGGAACAGGTGGTGGCATATTGATGTCTCAGCTATTCTCTTCGTTTCTTCGCACCACTAGGTACCAATCATTTTCAAGAGGCAGATAACCATATTCATAGCAGAAGAAGTAGGTATTGCCTTTTTTGTTGGTGTAGGTGTGTGTAATGTATTTAAATTGAAAACCCTCCCGTAGCAATTTTTCTTTGGTTGTTTTTGCCATCTCCTGATCAGCAGCAACAGACTGCTCGAGAATTCTCCTGTTCTTTTTCAGTGCATTATTTATGTTTCTCACAAGGTTATTGGTGTCTGCCTTCAGCTCGTTGTTGTAGCTGTTGCGGCAGTAGTCATCGCAAAATTTTTTATCGCTTCTTCCCTTGATAATTTTTCCACAGGAAAGGCATGTTTTGGCTGCAGCGGCGGGATTCATAACCCACAATATACGGCAAAGGCAGTCATGTACAAGCGCTTACAAACGGATACATCCGCATAGAAAGGGATAAAAACCGACTATCGTTTTGTTGCACACACATCTTTGTTCTGTCAATCGAATGGCGCCAAAGATTGATTGAAATAAATTAAATAACCGGCCCGCGAGGGCAACAAAACACAACATTATGTACGCACTTAAAAACAAAGTTCAACTAATCGGAAACCTCGGCTCAGCGCCTGAAATTCGCACAACAGAAGCAGGAAAGAAAATGGCAAGACTCAGCATGGCCACAAACGAATCTTATCGCAATGCGAAAGGAGAAAAGATAACAGAGACCCAATGGCACAACCTGATTGCGTGGGGCAAAGTGGCGGAGATAGCAGAAAAGTATTTAGCCAAGGGTTCTGAAATAGCTATCGAGGGCAAGCTGGTAAGCCGCAGCTACAACGATAAAGAAGGCAATAAAAAATACATTACTGAAGTGCAGGTGAATGAGCTATTGATGCTCGGTGAAAAAGTAAAATAGTTCCTGCAATGCGACCGGCGGCGGTAAGCGTCGCCGGTTACCACCTTCTGCTCTTCACCAGATCGTTCCAAATCTTTTGATTAATATTTACGGGATACTTTTTTCTTAATTCAGCAATCCAGCGCTGCTCAATTTCTTCCTGATAATCGTTCATCACCAACGGCTTTGCTTCGGTGAATGTTCTTGCTGCTCCTGCCGGATAGGTTTTTAAAACCATAGCAAAAGAAGCAGAATTATCGACGCTGTTCACTACAACGGGAGTAACTGTCCCATTCAGGAAAGTTTCTTTTGTGGCACCGGGAATTTGCGCAAGTTCAAGGCGATTGGAGTCTGGGGTGATGTCAGGATTTTCTACTGTAAGCTTTTTCCAATATTCACCGGCTAATAGCTGACTTCTGAATTGATTTGCGGACTGCGCATTGGGCGCATAAAAAACCACTGCGTCGGCGCTTTCTTTCCAGTTATACCGTGCAGGATTTTGTTGATAGTATTTCAGAAGGGCAACTGAATCGGATTGAGCGGGCTGCCAAACCTTTCGTTGCATTATTTCGAAAAACAGGTTTCCATCTGCAAACTCTTTCAACTGTCTGCGAAAATCCTCATTGTAATCTTCCAGATGTTCTGCGTAATACTCGGCGGCCTTTGCGGTCTTAAATTCATTCCACAGCTCCGCGTAAGTTTTTGCAGTTCCATTTTCTTTATTGCGGTTTGCTGAAGCAAATTGAATCCAATCGGCTACAGAATATTTGCTATTGCCGGCTTGCAGCAGAGATGTAGTAGGACTGACGTGCAATGCCACGCCAGATCTCTTATTGAAAATAGCGCTGTCTGAGAAAGTCCATAGCTCTTTTTTGCTTTGAAGCAACTCCTTCTCACCGACCTTGGCTACAATTTTTTTTGTCATCTGAGCTTGCGCTGCCGCCATACGATCGCTTTGTTCCACCCGTTCTGCAAGCACCGAAATAATCGAATCATTTTTTTGAGATAATACTGGAAGTTTTTTCAACAGCTTTACAATATGATATCCATATGTTGTGACGAAAGGCTTTGAAACTTCACCTTCTTTCATCGAGAGCACTGTATTTTCAAACGCCGGATCAAAATCGCCAACACCGAACTCGGGCATGCTTCCATTGGATGCGGCAGAAACTACATCGATACTAAACGATGTTGCCAGTTTTCCAAAATCGTCTCCTTCTTTGATGCGCTGGTACAGAGAATCAGCGAGGTTCTTAACCTCTGTTTTTGTCTCATCACTTGCATCAGGCGGAAAAGCCAACAATATCTGGGCAGCCTTAAATCTTCCCAGAGCTTTTCGCTCCTCCAAAG
>JAEZJD010000152.1 GCA_023436425.1 Bacteroidota bacterium
GTGCGCAACAATCAATATGCGTGGTTTACCTCGCAAGGACTAACCGAGCAAGCGAGAGGTTTTTGGAGCCTTTACTCCAACAACAATAAGGACTCGAAAGATTCCAAAAACAACCAATCAGGAGGAAATGTAAGTAAAGACCTTCGCAGCACCATGGACAGCCTGGTGCAAAGGGACACAGTGATGATCAGCACGGCAGATTCGAGTTATGTGAAAGACGAACTTGCTCTTACTACGGAACTGATCAAATTTGCAAATAAGGAAAGTGGTACCATAAACAAGCACAACGTTTACTTCGTGGTGCCGCGGAAAAAGATGGACCCGATGCAATTGGCAGATTCTCTTTTAAACCGGCAAAGAGACTCTGCAGCTTTTGCAGCAAACAAACAGTATGGTGCAATGAAGCAGCAACTGTCCATTTATTATAACGCTGCAAAAAATGGCGGCTGGCAAAATATGTCATCGGCAAACGGACTAAAAAAAGGAGCGAAATCTCCCGCTGTTGTAGCCCTGAAAAAAAGATTGCAGGCCACCAATGATTATACTACATCAGACACAACAAACATGTTTTCCGATTCTCTTGCGGCGGCGGTTAAAGATGTTCAGCGGAGAAATGGATTGGCTCCGACGGGGAACGTTAACGACTCCTTACTTGCAGTGTTGAACGTTCCGGCCGAACAAAGAGTACAGCAAATATTACTGAACATGAACCGGTTGGTTTGGATGCCGGCAACCAACGATAGTAACAGAATTGAAGTAAGCATTCCATCGCAAATGCTGTATGCTTATGAAGGAAGCAATAAGGTGTTTGAAATGCCGGTGATCGTTGGGAAAGAGGGCACGTCAACGATTGCATTTAGTGGCAAGATTAACCAGATAGTTTTTAACCCAACATGGAACGTGCCTGCCAGCATTGTGAAGAATGAGATCATGCCGGCGATGAAAAAAGATCCAAACTATCTCAAAAACAAAAACATGGAGATAACCAATCAGAACGATAGTACACCAACAATTAAGCAGTTGCCGGGGAAAGAAAATGCATTAGGTAAGGTGAAATTTTTGTTCCCCAACAGCTACGATATATATCTGCACGACACGCCAAATAAATCTTTGTTCCGGCGCAAAGACAGGGCGCTTAGTCATGGCTGCATAAGAGTTGCGGATGCGGAAAAGCTGGCGCAATATCTTCTTCGCAACCAGAGCGACTGGACGGCAGAAAAGATTCACGCAGCGATGAACAGCGGCAATGAGCAAACGGTTGCAGTGCAAAATCCGGAACCGGTGCACATTAACTACCTGTCCGCATGGGTAGATGAAACAGGAAAGATGAATTTCAGAGATGACATATATGGGCACGACAACTACACGTTGGCGCGAATGTTCACCACAGGCGGTAACATGCAAAATGTGGCGACAATGAAAACTGACAGTTCAAACGTGAAAACAGATAGTGCGACAAAAAAGACAGCCAAGCCGTAAACACCAAATGAAAAAGGGGAAGTCAAGCGCTTCCCTTTTTTAATGAAATTTCCGGATGATGTTGAAGCCATTCTGTCCACTTTCATTTCCGTTTGTTGCCCGCCAATTTACAGAAAAACGCAGGTGGAAAAATGGCTTCAAATTTTTACTAAAGCGTATCAACTATATAATAATCATCAATGCTGCTGAAGTAAGTACTTCTCCAGCGCATCAACAGCTTGCTTTTTTAATGCTTCAGGAAGCATTTCGACCGGGTGCCATTCATCATTTTCCCTTTTTAGCGAAAAGGTTGAAAATTCATCCATCTCCGCGTCTGACATAAAAGTGTATTTGTCCTCTTCGAAAATTACGCGATAGGTGACATTCTGATTATTAACACTGATGTTTGTTGAAAAGAGATCTTCCATGCTTAATCGTTTGTGCGATGTAATGTTTTAAACGAAACATTAATTACCAGAGCTTCCGCTTGCGGCACTATCTGCGGGCTGCTGCAAAAGTTGCATTAATTGGTCCAGTTTAGGTGCAAGAATAATTTCGGTCCTGCGGTTTCGTTGCCTGCCTTCAGGCGTGCTGTTGGTATCGATTGGTTCAAAATAGCTTCTGCCGGAAGCTGTCACCCGCACGGGGTCCACGTTATATGTCTCAGTAAGGATTCTCACAATCGACGTTGCTCTTGCAACACTTAAAGCCCAATTATCTTCGAATGCTTTCCGGATTGGAATTGAGTCTGTATGTCCTTCCACTACTACGTTGATGTCCTGATTTGCATTCAACACCTGGGCGAGCGTGCCAAGAGCTTCTTTGCCCTTTGGATTCACGACGGCGCTGCCGGAAGGAAACAAAAGATTTTCCTGTAAACTCACATACACTTTTCCATTCTTAGTGAAAACAGAAAGTTCACTTGAATTGAAACCTACCAGAGCGTCTGCCATTTTTTTTCTCAGTCCTTCAACTGCCTGCTTTTGTTCATCCAGTATTCTACGCAGGTCTATGAGTCTTCTTTGCTCTGCCTCCAGTTGTTTTTGCGTCATGCTTGCCATTCCTGTTGCGTCGGCAGTTTGCCGCAGTGCATCGTCCACTTGTTTAAGCAGTCGTGCATTGTCGCGATGGAGCCCTTCCAGTTGCGTTTTCAGCTGAACAATATCGTTGCGCAATTGATTGTTCTCGCTAATAAGCATTTGCTCGCGGGCTAAAGCTGATTCATACTTTTTTGTGGAAACACAAGAACTAACGGTAAAGAGTAGAAGCAGACACAAGAAAATGGTAGAAGAGCTTTTCATTTGAAGGAATTTGCCGCAAAGCTCGAAAAATTATGCCATTTGACGAGGTTCATAAACCTTGTGTTTCATCAATTTCCACTTACATAACCGATGCTTAACGGAAACGGTAAGCACACCAAGTCCATAAACCGCACTACGTTTGAAATTGATACTGGATGCTTCTTCGAAATACTTTGTAGGGCACGTCACTTCAGCTATTTCGTAGCCGAAAAATATTATCTGAGAGAGCATTTGATTGTCAAATACAAAATCGTCTGAATTAACCTCATAGTTCACACGCTGCAGCACCTCTCTGGAAAATGCTCTGTATCCGGTGTGATATTCCGATAACTTTTGTCCAACTAAAACATTCTGTACAAAGGTGAGCACACGATTGGATATGTATTTGTAAACCGGCATTCCGCCTTTCAAGGCGCCATTACCGAGAATGCGTGAGCCCAGTACTACATGATAAAGATTATTGGCAATTAAATAAGCCATGGACGGAATGAGCTTTGGCGTGTATTGATAGTCGGGGTGCAGCATGATTACAATATCCCCATTCAGCTCAAGCGCTTTGTCATAACAGGTTTTCTGATTGCCGCCGTAGCCACGGTTTTTTTCGTGTGAGATAATGTGACGAATGCCCAATTGCGTTGCAAGGTGTACTGTCTCATCATTGCTTTTGTCATCTACCAGCACCACATCGTCTACAATATCGAAGGGGATTTCATCAAATGTTTTTTGCAGCGTTTTAGCGGCATTGTAGGCCGGCAACACTACGACTACCTTTTTACCGTTCACCATTGGTGCAAAAATGAGCTATAAAACTAAGTGCAGGAAGCTACTCCTGCACAAATGTTCAAACGGAACACTCATTATTCTACAAACACCTTCTGAACAAACTGCGGTCTGTCGGCAGAGGTAAGTCTAACAAAGTAGATGCCTGAAGGCAAAATCGGTAAGCCGATGTTGATTGTTCCCGTAACCTTATCTAGCGGCTTTTGAAACACGACTTTGCTGTCGCTTGCCACCACCTGCAGCAGCTCGTACGGTTCTGCAGCCTGCACATGAAATGTACTTCCTTTAATTACCGTAGGAAAAATTCGTGTGCTGAACTCCGCATCCGAAAGCTGCACTATGGGTGAATATGCCACTACTCTTCCCCGACTGTTAATTACAGCAACGCGATAGTAAACTAAACGGCTGTCGTTAAATGGATGACGAAAAACATATCTGTTCCCGTCTTCCGCTCTTTGCAAATAAACTTCACCAGCTCGTTCGAAGTCTTCTTTGTTGCGGCTATATTCCACAAAAAGTCGTGCACCGTTCGTTACCGAACGCGCCTCCCACGCGATTTCATTTTCACCTGTAAGCCGTGTTGCTTTCATGTTGCCAAAGGAAATGGAACTCGCCGGGAACTGCACATTTACTGAAGGGTCCAGTGTTCTTGTATTCGCAAATTCGCGAAGCTTTCTATTGTATTCTTCCAGTCGCCAATAATCGCCGCTGGAAAGAGGCTGAACAATAGGCTGTGCTGCTGCGGCGGCTGTTATAAAGATGGAAAGTATAAAGAGGTTTTTCATATCCAGTGATTTACACTGAATAAAACAAAGTCAATGCCTAAACCACCTTTGAGCCGAATGGTTTTATTTTGCTGAAGCTATGTCAGCAATAACCTTCACACTGATACAAACAGACGTTAGCTGGGAAAACAAAGAGGCTAACTTGAAAATGTTTGAGCAGAAAATAAATGCGATAGAAAGACCCACCCTAATAGTAGTTCTTCCGGAGATGTTCAGCACGGGATTCAGCATGAAACCTGAAGAACTGGCTGAGCCAATGGACGGACCTACTGTGAATTGGATGAGAAAAACAGCGGCTGAAAAAAAGGTTATCCTCACAGGCAGTGTGATCATTAACGAAAATGGAAATTTCTTCAACCGGTTAATTTGGATGTTGCCGACAGGACAGCTTGGCTTCTATGATAAGCGCCATCTTTTTGCCTATGCGGAAGAAGATAAGCACTACACTGCGGGAACTGAAAGACTAATCGCGTCGGTAAACGGTTGGAAAATAAATTTACTCATTTGCTATGATTTACGATTCCCTGTTTGGAGCAGGCAATCTCCTGCATCCGATCAAAATTTCGAATATGATGTGCTTGTGTATGTAGCTAATTGGCCAGAGAAAAGAAATGGTGCCTGGAAAAGTTTATTGCCGGCAAGAGCAATAGAAAATCAGTGTTATGTGATTGGTGTGAACCGCATTGGCAATGATGGAAACGACATTTACCACAGCGGAGACAGCATGGTTGTTGATCCGCTAGGACAGATCTTGTATGAAAAAGCACACCAGGAAGACATCTTTACCATCACACTACAGCAAAGCCATTTGCAGGAAATCAGAAACAGGTTTCAGTTCTGGAGGGATGCAGATCAATTCACGATTTTCGTTTGATTCCTTACAATAATAATCGCTTCTTCAATTCTGCTCGCAACTGTTCGGGTGAGTTGAAAACGATTCCTTCCATTCCCAATTTTTCCGCAGCCCGCACGTTGCTTTCTCTATCATCAATGTAAATAGCCGTTGTGGGATCAATTGCAAATCGATGAAGAAGAATGTTGTAGATTCTTAAATCGGGCTTATTAATCTTTTCTTCACCACTTTTTACAATGCCTTCAAACCACTTGAGAAAAGGATAATCGGACGCCGTTTCATCAAACAATTCTGCACTCCAGTTGGTGAGTGCATACAATTTGTAATTGCGGCCTTTCAATTCTTTTAAAATGTCAACAGTACCTTCAATTGCTCCACCAAACATTTCTTTCCAGCGTGCATAAAACGCTTTAATGTGGTGTGCCCAGTCTGGATGTTTCATCACCAATTCTTCTGTTGCTTCCGCTGTTTTTCTGCCGGCATCTTGTTGCGCATGCCAATCATCTGTGCAGATGTTTTTGAAGAAATATTTCTTTTCTTCCGGCTTGTGGAAAATCTTATCGAACAAATGCGCAGGATTCCAGTCGATTAACACGCCGCCGAGATCGAAAATGATTACATCCTTTTTCATGAATACGATTCTGCATTGTTTTTAAACTTGAACTTCAGGTACAGCATAATCAAAGACAGCACCAGCACAGTGCTGTTGGTGAAAATAATCGGAATGTTTTTTAGAATAATGCCGTACACCAGCCACATAATTACGCTCAGCGTGGCAAAACAAAACATCAGCAATGACACATCGGATGCTGATTTACTCTTCCACGTTTTAATTACCTGCGGCAGAAAAACAATAGAAGTAATGCATCCTGCAACTAATCCTAAAATATCGATCGCTTGCATATTTGGTATTTTGTGTGTTCGGCTATCACCGAAGTTTTCAAAAAGAAGGTGCAAGTTTAAGGCTCCTTGAACAATTCGCGAGAAAGCAGCCGCACTTTATCTTTTCTCCAGCAGCCACCATTTCGGTTTACGAGGTTTAATGGTATAATTCGATTGAATGTATTTAGTAATATGCTGCATTGCTTCTTCAATATCATCGGTAAACAGCACGAGGTTTAAATCCTCAGTAGTAATTGTTCTCCTTTTCGCCATGTCTCCCATCGCCTCCCACAATTCCATGTAATATTCTTTTCCAAATAGCACTACCGGAAAACTGGTGATTGTTTTTGTCTGAACGAGGGTGAGTGTTTCGAAAAATTCGTCCATCGTGCCAAAGCCGCCCGGCATGATGATAAACGCATACGAATACTTAACGAGCATTTGTTTTCGGATGAAAAAATGTTCGAAAGTGAAAGACGTATCCACATACTTGTTTCCCACCTGCTCAAACGGCAGCTTAATGTTGCATCCCACAGACCTTCCGCCATTTTCAAAGGCACCTCGATTAGCAGCTTCCATTATTCCCGGACCGCCACCTGTCATAGTTGTAAATCCTAATTCAGCTATGCGCTTGCCGAATTCCATGGCGGCAATATAACTGGGATGATCTTCCTTAAATCTTGCAGATCCGAACACGGTAATGCATGGTCCCACAAAGTGTAGGGTACGAAACGCTTTTACCATTTGAGAAAACACTTTCCATGCAAAAGCCACTTCGTAGGTGCGGCTCTTGGGCCCATCAAGGTAAACGTGTTCTTTTGGTGGTATTATCGGCTTTGGCTTTGACATTATTTTTTATCATTTATTGATTCAACAACGTCGTAAAAAGGCTTTATGTACCGGTTTACAAATTCTCCGGATGATTTTCCGTCTTCTACCCACTTTTTATATTCCAACCATTTTTTCGGTTCTACATGTTGGTAGCGATAAACATGATAGGGCTTAAATACGACCTTCAGTATTTGGGAGTCTTCGGAGTAGCTGATAGAAACAGTTGTTGATGAAGAAGGAGTAGATATTTTATTTTCCAGTGGACGGCTTTTTGTTTTGTTGTTTTTCTTTGATTGCATTCCTCCTTAATTCAATTTGCAAAGGGTTTTTATTTCGACGTGCATCTACCGGCACAAAACAAATTTTCAGCGACGCCTCTTGCTGCGCCGGGTAAGCACAAATGTAATTTACGAAGCAGAACTGAAGGGTCGAATGCATAAATTTATCAAATGAAGATCATCAGCTACAATGTCAATGGAATTCGTGCAGCGATGAAAAAAGGTTTTGTACAATGGCTGCAAACAAATCCTGCCGATGTTGTATGCATTCAGGAGAGCAAGGCACAACAGCATGATGTGGATTCAAACGTCTTTCAACAAATTGGTTTCAATGACCACTGGTTTTGTGCACAGAAAAAAGGTTATAGCGGCGTAACGGTTTTCACCAAAATACAACCAGATTCGGTACAATGCGGCACCGGACACAACGTCAGCGACGATGAAGGCAGAGTTATTCAATTGCAGTTTGGAAAAGTAAAGTTGATCAATGCCTATTTTCCATCAGGAACAATGGGAGAACAGCGCCAAAATTTCAAATACCTGTGGCTGGATGAGTTCTTTGATTATCTGCAGGAAGTTCGAAAAGCAAATCCGTTCATCATTTTATGTGGCGATTATAACATTGCCCATAAGGAAATAGACCTGCATAATCCCAAACGCAACCAAAAAACGACAGGTTTTTTGCCGAAGGAACGAGCCTGGCTTGATAAACTTTACAGCAACGGGTGGATAGATGTGTTCCGTCATTTTCATCCAGAGCCCAATTGCTATACATGGTGGAATCAACTTAATCCAAACATCCGTCTTGAAAACAAGGGGTGGCGAATAGACTACATCAGTGTAACGGAAGAACTGCGTCCTTACCTAAAGCAAGCTGAAATTTTTCCCGAAGTAAAGCACAGCGACCACTGCCCTGTGTTTGCAGAAATAGATATAGAAAGTGCCAATCGTGAATAAGGTAGCAACAATAATTTACAATGTAACAACAGCAGTGGATCAATCAATCGAAGAACAATGGCTGCAATGGATCCTTCGAGAGCACATACCCGAAGTGATGGCAACAAATTGTTTTTTGCGGTTTCACGTTGCCCGCATGTTGGATCAGGATGAAAGTGAAGAGTCAACCTATTCCATACAATATTTTGCCGAAAGCAAGGATGATTACAACCGGTACATTGAACACTTTGCAGATGTGCTGAGAAAAAAATCGTTCGAGAAATGGGGCGACAGATTTATGGCATTCCGAAGCGTAATGGAAATTGTGCAATGATGGCTGCTGGGAAAACAACAATCATGTGAAAGCCTTACCGCTTCTGTGTTTCAGACGTCGTCCAATAAAGAAATATCGTCGAAAATATTTTGTCGCTGATTAAAACCGTCTATTTTTGTTCTATTCAAAATTTTTTTCAAACAAATCACTATGAACAAAGCTGAATTGATCGCTAAAATCGCTGATGATGCTGGCATCACAAAAACCCAAGCTAACACTGCTTTAGATTCTTTTGTAGAGGCCGTAGGCAAAACACTTAAAGGTGGCGGAAAAGTTACTTTGGTAGGTTTTGGAACTTTTTCTGTTTCTAAACGTGCGGCTCGCAACGGACGCAATCCACAAACCGGTGAAGTAATTAAAATCAAAGCAAGAAAAGTTGCTCGCTTCAAAGCCGGAAAAGAACTTTCTGCTAAGTTGTAATTACCAACCAACAAAAACATTGAGCTTTCTGTTTTGCAGAAAGCTTTTTTATTTTACCACCTACATTTGCAAAAAAAAGTTTTATGGGAAGAGGAGATAAGAAAACTAAAAAAGGAAAAATCGCTAAGGGTTCATTTGGTAAATCAAGACCAGCAGGACCAAAAAAGATAACCGACAATCAGCCGTTAGAAAAGAAGGAAAAAGAATCTTAATAGATACTGACAGTTAGCGGTTTGCAGTCTCTCCCGGAATCGCAACAGCTCTCATTCACGGCGCCAGCCGTTCTATTTTCCAGTTGCCATTTTCCTGAACGTTATATCGAATTCTGTCGTGCAGCCTGCTGGGCCGCCCCTGCCAGAATTCTATAGTTACGGGCTTCACCAGGTATCCGCCCCAGTGCGGCGGCCGCTGAATGTTTCCGTCCCGCATTTTTTCGGATAGCATTTTATATCGTTCATCAATCCAGCTTCGTGATTCGATTATTTCACTTTGCGGCGAGGTCCAGGCGCCAATGCGGCTTGCTACTGGGCGGGATGTGAAGTACTCATCGCTTTCCGATTCTGTAAGTTTGTCTACAACACCCGTGATGCGTACTTGTCTTTCCAGTTCTTTCCAAAAGAATACCAGGCAGGCCCGCGGGTTTTCCTCCAGCTGACGTCCTTTAAAACTCTTGTAATTACCGAAAAAGATAAACCCGTTTTCATCAAAACCCTTCATCAAAACTATGCGTGCCGATGGCAGTCCGTCTGCAGAAGCGGTGGCAAGCGTCATTGCATTCGGTTCCACAATTTCCGATTCGATTGCCTGCATCCACCATGTTCTAAATTGATGAATAGGGTTTACGGCAACGTTTTCTTCTAACAAAACTTGCTGCGAGTATTCTCTGCGCAGATCGGCAATTTCTTTGATCATCAAGTAAAGGTAGAGTGTTAGTAAGTTGGTGCCGCTGACGGGCGTCAGTGTTGCACCCGCTTTAAAAGTTCGTCGCGTTCGTCCATTATCAGTTGTAGCATACTTTCCAATTCACCTATTCTTCTAATTTCTACCTGCAGTTTGCGATTGGTATCAGAGAGCTGTTTCAGATCATTGTTCATTTCTTCCAGATACTGAATTTTTCTGGCTAATTGCTGCCGCTGATTATTGGCTTCGCGAAGCTTGTCTTCTGTTTCATTGAGCAGCGCTGCTGTTTTCAAATTTTCTTCTGTTAGCTCCAGCAGTCGTTCTTCTTTTCGCAACAGTTCTTTTTCAAGATGGTGGTTCGCTTGTTCCATGTTTTCCAGCTTCATCGTCAACTCACTCGCCGCCCAGCTCTGTTCTTCCAAACTTTGAAGTTTCGATTGCAGCGTGTCGAATTCTGTCTGCAAATCGTCGAAACGTTCCTGAATTTTAGTGGCTAATTCATTCTGTTGCTTCAGGCTTTTTATCTCCGCATCTCTTTTCGAGATAGTTATTTGCAGTTGCTCCACTTCTGCATTGTATTCATCTTCTTTCGCCCAATCGCTTTCGTTGGGATCTTCGTCCTTTTTGGTTATCTCCAGATCTCTAAGCTGCGAAATGACAGATGATAGCTGATCCTGCTGACGAAGCATCATCAGTTTTAAGCTGCGCAATTCGTCTGTTTCTTCGGCCGTTTTTGCATTGGAAACCCGCTTTGGTTCTCTTACTGGAACCGGCTTGGGTTTCGGTTTGTATCCGGGAAAGCTTTCTTCAGAAAAGTACAATTGAATTTTCTTTCTGCTGTCTATGAAGAAGAACACAGCAAAAAGGAATGCTATAGCTACAATAATAAATACAGCTATCTCTAACGCAGTTAGTGGTACCGAAATAAAAAACATCCGTCCGGTCAGTAAGTTTCGATTTGAAAACTAAGGCTTTTCCCTGAAAAAGTTATAAGGAATTGCGCACAAGCGTGCCCACTTTCTCTCCCGTTACAACTCTCTTCAGATTCCCCGGTTTGTTCATGTCGAATACGACGATAGGTAATTGGTTTTCCATGCACAACGTGAACGCAGTCATGTCCATGACATTCAACTGCTGCGATATGCATTCCTGGTATGTGATGACGCCATACTTTGTCGCCGAAGAATCTTTCTCCGGATCGGCAGTGTAAATGCCATCGACTCTTGTTCCCTTTAAAATCAAATCTGCTTTAATCTCAATAGCTCGCAAGGACCCTGCCGTGTCCGTTGTAAAATATGGGTTTCCGGTACCAGCGCCAAAGATGACAACACGTCCTTTTTCAAGATGCCGGATGGCCCTTCTTCTGATATATGGCTCAGCTATTTGTTCCATCTTTATTGCACTCTGCAATCTTGTATAAACACCAATTTTTTCAAGACTTGCCTGCAGCGCCATCCCATTGATTACAGTTGCCAGCATGCCCATATAATCGCCGTGCGCTCTTTCAATCCCCGTATCTGCTTCATTCATGCCGCGATAGATATTTCCACCGCCAATAACAATGGCAACTTGAACACCGAGATCTGCGATGGACTTAACATCTTCTGCGTATTGGTTTAGGACAGCAGTGTCAAATCCAAAACTTTTATCACCCATTAAAGATTCACCCGAAAGCTTAAGTAGAACACGTTTGTATTTAGGGAGCATAAGTGAAGTTCAATGCTTGCGAAGATAAGTGTTCTCGCTGTCTGAGATTTCAAAGTTCGTTCTGGCGCTTCGTAGCACGCCTTGAACTATTTTTCCGGAAATAGAACTATCGTTTGCTGATCTTGCCAATTGCCTCTTTGGTAAAATCGCTAAGTACCAGTCTGCCGCTTATCTCCGCACGTTTGCACAGCAGATCACCCCAATCATCGGTGCCTTGCCAAAAGATATTTTTCAATTCAGCGATGGCTTCGTTGCTGGAGTGCGACAGTTGGTGCGTAATGCGCTGTATTGCTTCTTCCATATCAGCTACGGAGTGATGCAACTCTGCGTATAGTCCCTTCCTGTGCGCCCATTCAGCATGGCGCCACATCGTTGCGTCAATTGCCAATTGCGAAAAGGCAGAAACGCCAATTTTTCGTTGCACGGCAGGACCAACGACGAAAGGACCGATGCCCAAGGCAAGTTCGCTGAGCTTCACATCAGCACCTTCCATGGCAATGGCGTAGTCCACAGCGGCAGCAAGACCAACGCCACCACCCACGCATTTTCCGTGAATGCGACCGACAATTATTTTCGGGCACTTGCGCATTGAATTGATCACATCGGCAAACCCGCTGAAAAAATGAAATCCCTGTTTTTCATCTGAAATCCTGGACAACTCTTCGAATGATGCGCCAGCGCAGAAGGCTTTTTCACCAGCCGAACGCAGCACAATTACCCTGGTGTTTTTATCTCTACCCGCATCGTGAATTTCATGAGCAAGTTTCTCGAGAATTCTGTGCGGCAGTGAGTTGCTTTGAGGGTGGAAAAACTCAATAGTTGTTATGCCATTGTGTGTTTCGGAATGTACATAACCGTTTGTAATGTCTTTCGTCATGGCTGGATGTTTTGGATCCTAAAACTAAGGACAGATAGACGTAAAAATAAAAAAGGCAGCCTTTTGGCTACCTTCTGCTCCCCCTGTTGGACTTGAACCAACGACCCTCTGATTAACAGTCAGAAACAAGGGGAGCAGGTTGTTTATGGTTTATTATTCGTTTTCATTGAAATACTGTACCAGCTTGTGTTTCGTGTTACTATCTTTTTATTCATTGTTGTTCTTTTTTGGTGTTTTTTCTTGTAAATGGTTTGCAAATGATGTAAATTCAGAAATCAACTTACGTCGTATGACAGCTCCCACAATTGACACCTACTTAGATATCCGCCGAAGAAAAGACAACGGTACCTATCCTGTAAAGTTAAAAGTCTATTACAATGACAAAACAAAATTTTACCGCACAGGGATAGATTTGACCAGAGAAGAATTTGAACGTTCTTATTTAGCTCAAAAGCCGCGAGAAGAGTTCAAGAAAGTTAAACAAAGCATTCAAAAAATAGAAACGCGAGCTAATGAAGTTTTAGAAACAATCAAAGATTTTTCCTTTGAAAAGTTCGAGCGGAAAATGTTTCGTCCTATTGGTTCCGAAAATGATGTGTTCTACTACTATAAGAAAGTCATAGACGACTTCAAAAGAAGAGAAAGAGTAAACACGCAGAGCAATTATGAGTTGTCCCAAAAGTCAATAAAAGCCTTCCTAGCCTCTACTGGTAAAAACGGAAGTGAATTGCAGTTTGATGAGATTACTGTTTCTTTTTTGAAGGATTATGAAAGCTGGATGCTTAGGAACGAAAAGTCAATTACTACTGTTGGCATCTATCTGAGGCCCCTCCAAGCAATATTTAATCATGCGATTGCGGATACAGAAACATTAAAAGAGATTTACCCATTTGGTAAACGTAAGTATCAGATTCCTGCAGGAAGAAATACCAAAAAAGCTCTTTCAAAAGAAGAACTGGCGAAGCTTCGTGACTTTCCTGTCGAACCCAACATTCATTTGCAAAAAGCACGAGACTTTTGGTTCTTTAGCTTTTATTGCAACGGGATGAACATGAGAGACATTGCGGAACTGAAGTATAAAGACCTTAGAGAAAACTCCTTCTCGTTTATCCGCACCAAAACCAAATTCACAACAAAAGGAGATTTGAAACCTATTTATGTGGCGCTAAATCCATTCACAAGGAACGTATTAGATAAATATCGCACCCATAAAGTTGGTAAAGAAGACCTATACATTTTTCCGATTTTTAATCCTCGTATGAACGAAGAAGAAAAAGTTAGAGCTGTAGACAACTTCACTCGGTTCGTGAACCAGCACATGAAAACAATCGCTAAAGCTGTTGGGGTAACAGAAAAGCTAAGCACATATTGGGCAAGGCACACATTCACGACGATATCAATAACATCAAACAATCGTTCTCTCGAGTTCATTCAAGGTGCGCTGGGTCATAATAGCATTGCAACCACAATGAAATATTGGTCTGGCTTCGACGAGAGCGTGGTGAATGATAACGCAGAACAACTAATGAACTTCTAAATATTAATTATGTTGAATGCTTTATCATTCAAGGAAAGACAAGAGGTGATGGAAAAGTTGTGGGAACCAGCCAAGATATATGGCAATATCAAGAAGCTTCTTAGACAATACGAAAAGCATGACATTAAAAAAGTAAATTTTAAGAAACGGTACATTATTCTTTGGCCAGGTAATTCTGATTTTGAAGCACAAGAACAATTTGTCAGAATTCAAAAGAACGAAGAACTATTAAATCGGCTCTATGCCCTGCAAGAAGACCATAGTCGAAAATGTCGGTTGAAAAACTGGCAAGATGTGGATGTTTTGGTCAAAGAAATTGGTGAATTGCAGGAGAAAATTTCTTTAGTTCACAACTCGATACCCACCATCAGCGATCGGTTATCGCAACAATTTGTGTTAGAAGTTAAGGATATTCTTAAGCCGTTAAGTGGGTATTGGAAAGGTGTATTAATAATGAATAATGAAGAATTTGAAACAATGACTGATTATACATTATTCTTTATCGAAAACGGCCAACTTCCTGAGAATATTAAGGCCATTAATGCTAACCACGTCACGCTAAGATTCCTGAAAAAAACATTTCATATCATATTCTCCAAAATTAAGACGAGGGGCAATCGACGAATTTGGGCTAATTTTTTACATAAAGTATTTAGCAACTTCCGTAGAAGCGACTCATCATTGGAGACTACTTATAAGACTATGGATGATTATGATAATTATCTCGCTGATAAAGAAATGTTCATTCACTATCGCGAATAATTGCGAATCATATAAATCAACCAAAATCATATTTAAATCAATCATCAACATTACATCGTGCATTTAAAAGCACTTTGTAATGCCTCAGTACAGCTTTGACCAATTACCGCAAGCAATATTTGAGCTCCACGAGAGAGTGGCAAATATTGAGCGTCTTCTATTATCTCTTCCTCACAACCTTCCTTCTGAACAAGACAATGTATTAACCATTAAGGAAGCCGCAGCATTTCTCAGTCTGTCTGTAGCGACAGTCTACACATTAGTATCAAAGGCTCAAATTCCTGTGGTCAAAAGAAGTAAGAGACTTTACTTTTTTAAAAGTGATTTAATTGAATGGCTAAGGGAAGCAAGAAGGGATACAACTGAAACTATAGAAAAAAAAGCTTTAGAAAATTTCTCTTTACACAATAAAATAAAGTAAAATGAAAAATCAAATCACAACCGAGTTTGACCCGGATGATCTCAAATTTGAACAAACTTGGTTTAGAGGCCAGAAAAACAGTCATCCGAAACAGGTTATAGTATCCGTTCAGACCGGTGAAATTGTTGTACCTATAATGACAAAGGGAAACATTAGCGCTGTTATTGGCAAGCCGAAAAGCAGAAAAACGACCTTCGTTAAGCTTTTAGCAGCTTCCATATTAAAAGCTCAACAATCGGGAAAATTCATAATCGACAGTCCCCCTAAAGAAGATGAAGAAATCCTGTATTGGTTTGACACTGAGCAGGGAATCGGTCATGTGCAAAAACTAAGTGAAGACCTACAGAAGTTGAGCGGTTTCACAGATGCTTATTCGAACCTGTTTGTGCAATTTTTTCGACTTCGGATGCTTAACACACAGGACCGGCTTAAGTGGATATTATGGGTAATCGAGAATCTATATCGGAAGCCTCATTTCGTTGTAATAGATGGGCTCCGCGACCTTGTTGAAGATGTAAATGATGGTACAGAAGCAAACAAAGTGCTTCAATCACTTAACGCTGCAGCGGAAAAGCTCAACACACACATTCTGTTGGTGCTGCATCAAAACAAAATAGATGGGAATGCAAGAGGACACCTTGGCACTGAACTTACACATAAAGCAGAAACTGTTATCTCCATTGAAAAATCAATTCAATCACCAAAACACAGTAAGGTTAAGTGTGCATTTTCTCGTGATAAAGAATTCCAGCCTTTTGCGTTTACAGTTGATGATGAAGGACTGCCTTCAATAGTTGAAGGACTTATCGGAGAGCAACCTACAAACAAAACAGGTAGTTCTCAAGTTCCGTTCGAGGTGACAAGGTCTGTGCTAAACAACGTTTTCAAAACTGAAGATTTATACTCTTACAATAAACTACTTGATGCCGTGCATGGATATTTATTGAAAACTCAATATTCGCGTGGAAAAAGTAGGGTGCGAGAACTTATATCAACATGGGAAAATCTGGGTTTCATCAGAAACACCACACCACATTCTGTAAAGCACTTATACTGCTTACCGAAAAAACTGTGAAGTCATGTTATGTTACGTGCCATTCATATATGGCACGTAACATATAACATACATAACCAGTTCAAGTAAACCATTTTAACATGGTGAACCAGATGCTAGGTCAGTATCAAAAAAACGGTTATCTCACATTTAAATCTTGTAGGGATAAGCTATTGCTACTCAAATGGTTTTAAATTCTGAGTAGCACCTGTTATTCAACCATTCATTACTTTTCACATGAAAACAGTTTGGAAAGAGAAAGAGCGCCCGTAACATACGTCCACTCACAACGAAAATCATAAATAGCCTTTAATCTGTTTCAGGAAAGTAATACGATTGCATCAAAATGTAATCAGCCACAGTTCTCGTAAGTAGTAGAATAAAAAGCACCCACATTACGTTAATTGAAATATTTCCATCGTATACATAGATGAAAATGCCCGCTATTAAGGTTAGAAAATTGACGGCTGCCCAAGATATTGTGCTTGGTCTTCTGTGTCTATAATTTATCAAGTGGGACATTAGCGCCCAAAATATGTCTACTGCCAAAGCAATTCCTAAGACTATGAAGCTTTCTTTACCTAATTTTAGGAAGCTGGCAAACAAGAATAGAAGTGAAGCAATAATGCAGAAAAAAAAGAAATCTAGCAGCAAGCCTATTTTGCTGTAATCAGTTGACTTTTCTGTGTAGGTAACATCTAAATGCCTGTTCATTCCTTGGTAAAAGGGCACCACAATTAAAAAGAAAGACAATAAAGCGGGTGCTGTTCTATGAAAACTCTCAATCATTTCACTCCAATTGGAGCCAGAAAACACCTCTTGAACAGTTCTTCCAATCGCTAAAGCGATTATAACTGCATAAACTTTCTGTAGGCTATCAACTGAACGTTCTAACGGTCTATTTGCCATAAAACATTTTTAATTCTTCCTGAGAATAGAACACAGGGAGTTTCAAACGCTGGGCAAGCTCTACTTCTTTGTCTGCTCCCGCGGATGCACCAGGTAATCGCAATAAACAATTACAAGATGGCAAAAAGGTGTTATCCAAGTCTAGCCAAAACTCATATGGGCGCGGAAATATTAAATGCCAGAAATGAGTCAAATGGGGGACGTAAGGAGCAAACCCGCAATCCGCCAAGTTGTTCGCCACTTCAAGTGCCGTTCTAACATTAATAGCTGTGTCCCCATTAGTATACGGACCCGCAACATATACTTTAATCATATTTGAATCTAACATTTCTGTCAATGCAATTGTAATAATGGCGTTTTACTAAACCAACGGGCTAAGTGTCTGTTTGAAAAACTACACTACCATTTACCTTCTAGCACCGAATCTCTCTCTATTGTTACCCCTCTACCTTCTCTGCCACATATATCAGTTTTTTGATTTGTAGCCCCACTTGTCATTCGTAACCAGCCTTCAGTTCACGTTGGACTTCTGATGAAGCAAGCTTTTCATCAGATGGTTTTTTTCGGAAAAAATTGAACATAAAAAAACGTCTTTTGTTATTTGGATTTAAAAAAGGAAGGTTCAAGAGTTCAGAAGCCTTACCACATCTACTTCATGAGCATACAATTCAAGCAACTCTGTTGTCTTGAAAGGTCTAAACCGTCTGATTACATTGTACTCTTTATGATAAAATACTTCTACGTAAAAAGATTCTGTTGAATTAATTTGATAAAGAAGGATTTTATGTTCGTCGTCTTCTCTTGTGCCAATGTGAACTCCATCCCAAATAGCTTCGGCTTGTTCCATTTCATCGGCAGCAATAAATTGGTAGAGTGTCATACAGAATTAAGGTAGGGAAAATTTCGAAACACACAATTTCCGGAGAGCTGGAAAATATCGCGAGAGTTCCGACCCAAGCCCGAACCACACACTAACTCATTACATCAGTTTTGCGAAGGTTTCTTGTACATCCACCATCATTGCACCACTTTTGTAAAATGATTCACGTAATGAACGGCTAATGAGTTAGTATGAGAGTTTTTTGTACTTTTTGTTGTATGAAATTCGACTTCTTCGAATAAGTTTTTGAAACCGGTTTTAAATAGAAGGAAAGAATGGGTCCAAAAGAAATGACAATTACTATTCTAAAGCATAATTCACCGCGTATTTGTAGATGGCTTCCAATTTCTGTTCGAGAAATCTTAAGCACTCGACTGCCTTTCTGTGTATACCCAAGTTTAGATAGCATCCTTTGTCCGTGGCTGATATTGGGTACCTCAAATGATTTACTTTGTCTTGGATTTTTGAAGCTTTTAGATTCAGAAGCAGAAATGCAGGTCCAAAAGACTGCACCTTCTCGCGGTAGGCAGACAATCCAATTGTTGAAAGCATGGTTGCAACTTCTGATAGGTGAAAAAGCTCAAATAGAAATTGATGAAACCGTTGACTATTTTTTGTGTGACGATACTGTAGCAAAGGCCCTTAAGTTTCCCTTTGACTTCGCTTTGGGAAACTACTATCATATGCCGTTTGCAACAAGATTACTTGAAGACTTCGCAGACCATTTAAAAAAGCGAAATGCATCTCAAACTGTAACTTGCTTAACAGAAGAAGAACTACCTTACCCAATTGACTATCTAAAGAAGACCGCGTTGTTCATAGAAAACTGGTACAAAGAATGGGGTTATGATATCTACGGAACTGCAATATTTAGTCAATTGGTCACTTTTTATACATTATTACCCCGAATTGAAAAGCCACGATAACAAGTAAATAATACCTTAGTAATTAAGGTGAGCAATATGCTACCGTTGTAAAATCAGCATTCCTTTAATTGTTTCGTTTTTGTACTTAGCCAATACAGATGGAAGAAAATAACTTGAATAAAAACAAGAATACTGCAGTTACTTCATGCTTTTCTCAACCATTTTTGGATTTTCATCACATGCAGGCGTGGAATCGAGAAGTACCAGACCTTTTTAGGAGGGCAGAAGAAAGCGGAGATGACCGCTCGTTAGCCTTAATCACTGCTCTCCTTCTTGAATATCATATCGACAGACTTCTCCATGCATTTTTACCAAGATATCAAATATTGTTAGATAGGTCTGAAACTACTTTTTCATTGAAAGCAGATATGTTGAAGGCATTGGCATTTGTCCCGCCTGAAATACTTAGATGCGTAGATGTATTGAGAAAAATCAGAAACGACTTCGCACATGACTTGAACATGGAAGATTTTGAAAAAATTTCCAAAGGCAGGAAAGTTGTTCTGAAACAATTAAATCAATATTTCACAAAGGAATACGATAATACTTCTTCTGCTAAAAAGGATTTTAAAAGGATTGCTTACATCGCTATTATACAGCTTAGAATGTACGAGCCTAACGTGAAAATCCTAAGAGAAAAAATACAAGACCCGGACTTCATTTCGGAATTAGGTAATGCCGCTTTTTCTCGGCTTCAAGAGCTATTTGCCGAACTCGCAGACAAAACTGATAATAGCGCTTCTAAAACTACTCCATAAATCGATTGGTAACCGTTTGTTGCATCAAACTCGAACCACAAATGAACTCATTACAATCAGTTTTACGAAGGTCTATTGTGCGTCTACCATCATTGAATCATCTTTATTAAATATGCACGTAATGAACGGCTAATGAGTTTGTATTTGCATTTATAGAGTAATTCGCCTATTTTTCTTGAACCAAAACTGATGCAAATGATAACCGCATTGAAGCACAACGAAAACATAATGCATAAGAGTACCCTGCATGGAATCAACTATGTTGCGCCTATAATTGTAGCCTTAGCTGGAACATTGTGGTCCTATGCTGCTATGACCGTCGGCGGTTCAACTTTCAGCATCGGCGTAGGAGTGGTTCTGTTGTCCTATGCCATCTATTCAATATTGAACATCCATTCTTACTCCATGTACGTAACGAACTTGAGAGTGATTATCGAACATGGGGTCATATCTAAGAACTGCAAAGAAATGCCGATTGAAAAACTTCAAAACGTCAGCTACTCTGTTTCTTTACTTGGTAGTTTATTGGGGTACGGCAAATTGACAATTGACAGTGCAGCAACGAAGGGAGAAATAAAGCTGACAGTTGAAAAGCCGAAATTATTAAAGGAGCAAGTTTCCAACTCTTTTCAAAGGCGCAATTCTTTCGACAATACTCTTTTTGGAGATGAGCCGACCCGCAAAAGCGATATTTACGAGGAGCTTGAAAAACTCGATACGCTGCGGAATAAGGGAATAATAACTGAAGATGAGTTCTCAGATTCAAAGCGCAGATTGTTAGCAAAGGTTTGAACCACTGTTTTAGGCTACGCAAATTAGCCCCAACCGCACAAAAACTCATTACATTGGTTTTAAGAAGGTCCAGGTGAGTTGACCATGAATTACACCAACTTCGAAAAAAGATGCCGGAGATGAACGGCTAATGAGTTAGTATGACATAAATTAATGAAATACTTTACTGCAGTTAAGGAGATTGAGTTTCGCCGCAGCAACATATATTCGAACAATTAACAACTGTAATATGGCGGACACACTACATTATTCGAAATCAGAAAAAATTTCACTTAAAAAGCATTTCAATGAGAAGTGGCTGCAAGACAGAATTGAAGAAGACCCAACAATTATAGGACTTGGAGAACTGGACATAATCCATCGCGAACGGAAACAATCAAGCGGCGGAAGGATTGATTTCTTGTTTTTGAATAATGAAACAGGTACAATGTATGAAACAGAAATAATGCTGGGCGATACTGACGAGAGTCACATAATAAGAACTATTGAATACTGGGATATTGAAAAAAGACGTTTTCCTACTAAAGAGCATAGAGCAGTAATCATCGCAGAAGAAATCACTAACCGTTTTTTCAATGTCATTGCATTGATGAATCGAGCAATCCCAATTATTGCCATTCAGTTGAACGCGTTAAAGATTGACGAAAAAATAATTTTAAACTTTACCACAGTGCTTGACATTTATGAAGAACCTGAGGATGAAGAAAAACTTGGCGGCGAAGAAGTAAGTCGCCCATACTGGATTAAAAAAACAAATCCCAAGTCTCTTGCAATAATGGACGAAATGATAAAGCTGGCGCAAGAAACTTATCCTTCTTCAAGAGTGACCTATAACAAACATCATATTGCGTTGGGAACTACAAGACAAAATTATATGTGGTTCCACCCCAGAAAGTCCCCTCATTACTGCCACTTTGAAATTAAGGTAGGTAAGGAAAATATGGATGAAGCAAAAGCAATATTTGATGAACTCGGAATATCGTATACACCAAGAAAGGAAGACAAACTTGCCATTTCCATTCAAGGTGATGATTTAAAAAAACACAATGATAAAATTCACCAGTTGATTAAAGATTCTATTGAATTATATTCTTAAATCGAAAGACTTTTTTTTGCAATCACTGCGGAACGATTAATTGATTTCTTTTTGTATCAAAGGTGTTTGTAAGTGCTTATGAAACGCTATAACTCCATAAAGCAACTTGTCATAGATGAAACAATCTCTCATGGCAAAATACCTTCGTTCGAGGTTTTAACTAGGTTGGTGTTGGAATATTTCCCAAATAGTAAATGGAAAGAAAGTCATTACAATTGGTATCGCTCACAAATTAAAACGGGAAAAATTGAGCTGACAGAACTCGCAGAGAGAAGCGAATTACCCGAAAGTGAAACCGGAGAAGACCAAAGTGTGACAGAATTTGCTGTTTCTATTGAAAAGGACTTACAGGTTTATCTATCGAATCGATTAACAGACATAGAGGAAGGACTGACACTTGTCAGCCGAGAATACAAAACGGAAGCTGGATTGATAGATTTACTGTGCAAGGATAAAAACGGTGACTACTTAATCATAGAAACAAAAGCAGGAGTTGGAAAGGATGGGGCATTAGGACAGCTGCTGGGATACATTGGTGCTTTGAAGGATACTGGCATAAGGGAAAACATTAGGGGAATGTTGGTTGCATCCGGCTTTGAACAACGAGTTGTGTATGCATGCAAAGTATTAGGGAATGTGACTCTCGTGAAGTATAACTTGAGCTTTAAGTTTGAAAAAATAGCTAAAGAAACCAATTAAAGGCTACAATCCCATTTGAAAGTTGCGCAATACAAGTTCATTAGCACATACGAACCGAGAAATAATCCAGGAAAAGCCAATTATACGTTTTGCTAAATAAATTAGGATTTGTAATTTTGGGCATGCACATAGAATTTTTAAGAACTACACTTGTCAGTGACGAACTAATAAAACGACCTCTGGGAAAATATTACACCCCATTAAAGTTAGCCGGACAGCTTTCAAAAGTCGTCGCCGATGTTATTCCACATAAAAATAATCTCTCAATAGCAGATCCTTTTTGCGGCGATGGGAGATTACTTGCCGCTCTCAGTAACGAGTTGATAAGTCGAGGAGTTCAGAGAATTCGCTTGGAAGGCTGGGATATAGATACATCAGCGATCGACAAGTGTCTGAAGGAATTAGTCCCCACCTTCGCACCGGGTGTGACCTCCTGTTTTTACGTGAAGGATTCTTTCTTAGAAGAACCTTCGGAAAAATTCGACGTAATCATAACAAACCCTCCGTGGGAAATCCTCAAGCCAGATAAGAAACTCGACTCAGAACTTTCTCTATCCCAAAGAGAGCAATATAAAGCCCACTTAAAACGATATGATAAAAAACTTGCAATCAACCTTCCTAACTCTCATCCGACAAGAAAATTTGCAGGATGGGGCACTAACTTGTCCAAGTGTGGATTAGAATTAGCGGTTAAATTGCTGCGACAAAACGGAGTACTTGGAATACTGTTGCCAAAGTCCGTTATGATGGATCACGTATCTTCAAATTTTCGTGAATGGCTTTTCAATTCTGTAGCTGTAGCTAGTCTCGAATCTTATCCGGCAGAAGCCAAAATATTCGAACAAGTAGATCAAGACTTGTTGTTGGGTGTCTTTAAAAAACAAAAACCAAAGCGGTCTTATTTTAGCTTCGTTAAGTACGATAGCAGATTAGAACCCAAGATTTCCACTCCTATATTGTTTTGTCCTGAATCCCTCAACAAAACACATTATACTCTACCATTAATCGAAGGCAACAATTACGTCACTCAAAAGTTTCAGAACCTTAAAAGATTACATGATTTTGAAGCCCCCGGCAAACTTTGGCTAGGACGTGAGCTGGACGAAACCGGATATTCCAATTTTGTGATGGACAAAGGGAAGCACCATTTCCTGAAAGGTAGAATGATAACTCGGTACTCATTTCAACCGGAAGCTCTGTACGTAAACGAAGCTAAAAGAAAACTTCCGCCAACTGCTGTATTGGAAAGAATTGCTTGGCGAGATATAGCTAGGAGAACTCAAGAACGACGGGTTAAGGCATGCATAATTCCAGTAAACTGTGTCACCGGGAATTCATTACATGTGGCGCACACTTATGGTAGCAGCGATCGACTTAAAGCTTTACTTGTTGTTCTCAATTCTTTTGTTTTCGAGTACCAAGTTAGAGCGAGCAATACCACTGGACACATCTCACTTAATTGCGTTAGAAATGTTAAGATACCTAACTTGTTCGAAAGCTCTGCTTGTGAGTTACTGTCAGTCTGTTATGATGAATTTAAGTCCGGTCGTGAAG
>JAEZJD010000178.1 GCA_023436425.1 Bacteroidota bacterium
GTTTATGCTTGACCGCATCATGCGGTATGTTATAAAGCGTAAAGGAAAGCAGTTGCGGCCCATGTTTGTGTTTCTTTCTTCTAAGCTATGCGGTGGTGTAAATGAAGAAACTTTTAGGGCAGCTTCACTGGTGGAAATGTTGCACACCGCTACCCTGGTGCACGACGACGTTGTTGATGATTCCATTGAACGTAGAGGTTTTTTCTCAGTTTACGCCCTGTGGAAAAACAAGGTTTCTGTACTCGTTGGCGATTACTTGTTGGCTAAAGGTTTATTACTGTCTCTGGACAATGATGATTTCGAAGTTTTGAAAATACTTTCTGACGCTGTTAGAAAAATGAGTGAGGGAGAATTACTGCAAATGGAGAAATCACGTTCTCTAAATCTGGACGAAGATGTCTATTTCGAAATCATCAGAAATAAAACGGCTTCCCTCCTCTCCTCCGCATGCGGCGCAGGGGCGTGGGCAGCGTCGAAGGACAAGCAAAAAACTGAACTGATGCGAAAGTTCGGCGAAAAGGTGGGTATTGCGTTCCAGATCAAAGATGATCTGTTCGATTATACATCTCACAACATTGGCAAGCCGACAGGGAATGATATAAAGGAGAAGAAACTTACATTGCCCCTTATTTTCACCCTGAACAACACCGACAAATCTACCCGGCGGCAAATTATCTACATCGTAAAAAATGAAAACACAAGAAAGAAAAAAGTAGATTATATTGTTGATGTCGTGACCCGGTCCGGCGGCATCGATTATACTATTCAGAAAATGAACGAGTATAAAAGAGAGGCTCTCGATATCTTACACCAATTTCCAGATTCTGAAATCAGAAACGGACTGGAAGATCTGGTAAACTTTGTTACCGATAGAAAATATTGACATGAACAAGAGATGGAGACTGAACGTTTCTGACAAAGAAAAGGTAGACGCACTTTTTCAGCAATTGCACATTAGTCCCATTCTATGTTCCATTCTTGTTCAGCGGGGGATAGAAACGTTCAATCAAGCCAAATCTTTTTTCAGACCCGAGCTTTCAGATCTGCACGATCCTTTTTTGATGAAGGACATGCAAAAAGCTGTGGACCGCATTTTAGAAGCTTTCGCACAAAATGAGAAAATTCTGGTTTTCGGTGATTACGATGTAGATGGTACAACAGCTGTGGCGTGCATGTACAAATTTCTAAAGCAACATCATCCTAATAGCGACTTTTACATTCCGCACCGGTACCGGGAAGGCTATGGCGTTAGCAAAGCAGGAATTGATTACGCGGCGGAAAACGGTTTCACACTCATCATTTCTTTGGACTGTGGAATTAAATCTGTGGAACTGATCCGTTATGCTAAACAATTAAATATTGATTTTGTTGTCTGTGATCACCACTTGCCTGATCCGGAGTTGCCGCCCGCCGTTGCCATTTTAAATCCTAAACAAACAGATTGCAGTTATCCGTACAAAGAGCTGTGCGGTTGCGGTGTTGGGTTTAAATTGATTACGGCTCTTTGCAAAGCGCTTGGCCTTCCGGAAACAGTTGCGCACGAATATCTCGACCTCGTTGCTACAGCAATAGCTGCAGATATTGTTCCGATTACTAGCGAAAACCGGGTGCTTGCATTTTACGGCTTGAAGAAAGTGAACGAACAGCCCAACCATGGCATTAAAGCGTTGACGCAACTGGGCGGCTTTACCAAAAAAATTCACATCACCAATCTTGTTTTCATAATCGCACCGCGGGTGAATGCCGCCGGGAGAATGGATGATGGAAGGAAAGCTGTAATGATGTTTATTTCTGAAAACGCAGAAGAAGCATTACACTGGGCCGAACAACTTAACGCCGACAATACAAATAGAAAGGAAGCCGATAGCAGCATAACAGAAGAAGCGCTCACGATTATCGGCAATGATGAAGTAATGGTGAAAAGAAGAAGCACTGTGTTGTTTCAGCCGCATTGGCACAAAGGTGTTGTTGGCATTGTTGCTTCACGCTTGATAGAACATTATTACCGTCCCACCATTGTGCTTACACAAAGTGGTGACTATGTTTCAGGTTCTGCACGGAGTGTTTCCGGCTTCAATGTGTATGAAGCAATTCATCAATGTAAAGACTTGTTGCTCGGTTATGGCGGTCATTATCACGCAGCCGGCATGACCATGCAGATTGAAAACGTTGACGCATTTTCAAAGCGATTTGAAGAAGTGGTTTATTCTTCCATTAAACCTGAGTTGCTGATTCCCGAAATCGTTATCGATGCAGAAATCTCATTGTCGGACATTCGCAAACCATTGTACGATATTATGTGCCAGATGGAACCGTTTGGTCCGGAAAATCTTCGACCGGTATTCCTTACAAAAGGAGTGCATTGCAAAAGCTTTAAAATTTTGAAGGATGCACACCTGCGCCTGAAGCTGAAACAAAATAACTGCACAATTTCGGGCATTGCTTTCAACATGTTGGACAAGGTGCAATTGCTCCAGGAGCAGCAGCTGTTGGACATCGTTTATAAAATAGAAGAAACCGAATGGAACGGCGAAAAGCATCTTCAGTTGTGCGTACTTGATTTAAAACCCGCAGCCCCGTAGCATTTTTCCACACCGTTACAATCGCACCATTTCCACTCGTATTTCTATATAGTTTTGACGCCTACAATTTGCAACTATGAAGAATATCTACTCAGCCCTCGCCATTGCGGCATTTTTTTTACTGAATAATTCTGCGGAGGCACAGGTCACTTTATCAGGTACAACCTACACGGAAAATTTCGACAACATCAGCGCTGGCGTTCCGGCTGGCTTTTTCGTTACCACAACAGCAACGGCTACTGCAGCGGGATCGACAGCTTCGTTTACAACCACTGCAACAGCATGGAATGTGACAAGTGCAGGATGGAAAAATTATGCTTCGGCCGACGGATTAACCGCATCTGCGACAGCGGCGGAACAGGCTGCAAGCACTGACCGCTCAATCGCCATCCGGCAAACGGGCACCGCTGGAACTGGCGGCGATCCGGGTGCTGCGCTTAGCTTTAAAATTGCAAGTACGGCCGGATTGCAAAATTTTCAGCTGACTTTCAAGCTTCAATCTCTTGATATTACTTCCCCAAGAACTACAACGTGGCTTGTGCAGTACGCCGTTGGCGCAACGCCAACATCGTTCACAACTGTAGCGACGGTGCCGCCAACGTTGACTACCGGAGGAACAACTTTCTCAAACACGGTAGTGAACGTGAATTTCGGCAGTTCATTAGATAACATATCTGATATCGTTTGGATCAGAATTGTAGCTCTTTCATCATCAACAGGGAGCGGCAGTCGTGCTACCTCAGGCATTGACGACTTCACACTTTCCTACTCCGCATTTGGTTCGGGCAATTCTGTGACAGCAGCAGCGGGAACTAATGCCGCAGAACCGAATACGCCTGGCTCGTTTGTCGTCACTTTGAGCTCCGCGGCACCAGCTGGCGGTGTTTCAGTAAGTTATTCTTTATCGGGCACTGCTACGAAAGATGTTGACTACTCGGATCCGCAAAATGGAAGCATCTATTTTGCCGCAGGCACCACCACTTCTTCTGTTAACGTAACCGTGTTGGATGATCAGATGGTGGAGCCCACAGAGTCTATAGTATTAACGCTGTCAGCAGCGACAAACAGTTATACGGTAAACACTACTGCCGCAACGATTTCTTTAGTCGACAACGAAGCGACTGTGTTGAACTATTATTCGCTGAACAATTGCACGACTACATTGAACGATGGATTTACTTCTCAGAGCGTTACTGGTGCACAAACGTGGGCTTGTACAACTTTTGGCAGAACAGGCACCGGTATTCAAATGAATGGCTTTGCAAGTGGCTCATCCGTTGCCAATCAGGACTGGCTTATTTCACCTGCTATCGATTTATCGGGCACGAATGTTCCTTTGCTTTCGTTCTGGAGCAAATCACGATTTTTGGGTGAAGGCTTGCAGTTATTTATTACAACGAATTACACGGGCGATGTGACGACGACATCGTGGACAGAGTTGAATGGAAGGTTTCCTGCTGTAGGTTCTGACCTGTGGATGTACTCGGAAAATATTGATCTCTCAGCCTTCAAACAAGCAAACATTCGTTTTGCGTTCAAATACACGTCTACCAGTTCATCTGCCTCGCAATGGACTGTGGACGACATTTATCTTTTTGATGCGATCTCTGCTCCTCCGGCATTTGTAACTCCGGTTACTAAACTTCTCGACTTTCGTGAGCAAACGGCAGGAACAACGTCGGCTTCGAAAACATTTACTTTTTGGGCAAATGACGTCTCTTCTACCATGATTGTGACTGCGCCACAAGGCTTTGAACTTTCAAAAGACGGAACGCTTTACGCTTCCACAATAAGCTATACGGCAGCTGAATTACAGAACAACGAGATAACAGCCTTTGCACGCTTTGCACCACCGCTGGCGAATACAACCTACGGCGGCTACCTAACCTTTTCAGCAACCGGTTTAAACACTTCAACGATCCTGATAAAAGGAAATTCGGTTCCGATGTCGGTTACGTTGAATGTTGTAAACTGGAACGTAGAATGGTTTGGAAGCACTGCTTCGGGTCAAGGACCAACCGACGATGTTCAGCAAGCTGCAAATGTGAAAAAAGTCATGGAGTATTTGTCCGCCGACGTGTACGCATTTGAAGAAGTAGTTGATACCGCTTTGTTCGGAAGCACCATACGATCTATTCCGGGTTACAACTATGTCATTTCAGACTATGCATCTCTTGCATACAACACATCTGATCCGGCATTCAGCACCAACTATGCATCAGGACAGAAACTTGCGTTTGTTTACAAAACGTCTGTTATCAGCAATGTGACATCAAGAGGTTTGTTGCGATCAAGTGCAACAGCAATTTCAAACTGGTCTACAGGGCGTGTGCCTTTCCTTGTAAGCGCAACTGCCACAAAGAATGGCTTTACAAACAATTTTGATTTCATTGTCATTCACGGAAAAGCGGGATCTGCAGAAAACGACTACATTCGTCGTTGGGACGCGGCAAAAGAGCTGAAAGACACGCTGGATGCATTCTTCAGCAACAGAAATATTATTTTACTTGGAGATTTTAATGACGATCTTGACCTTTCTATTTTCACCACAAATGGTGCAGTCGTTTCTTCTTACGACCCGATAATAAAAGACTCCGTGGATGGCGATAGCTATAAATCGATTACCCTCCCGCTCAGTTATGCAGCCGTTAATTCCACCGGCGGAAATGCAGAAATGATAGATCATGTTGTGGTGTCGAATGAAGTGTACCCTCTTTATCTTCCTTTCTCTGCTACTCTTTACAATGACATTGAGGCATTGGCAGGAATTACTGATTACAACACAACCACCAGCGATCATTACCCGGTGATGACCAGGTACATGCTGAATGGTTTGTTACCCGTTAAACTTTCGGCTTTTGACGCCGTGAAAGAAAGCAGCACGGTTAAGGTAATTTGGACGACAGCATCAGAAAGCGACACAAAAGAATTTATCGTGGAACGCTCTTTTGATGGTATAGCATTTCAGCCAATCGGCAAGGTAAATGCGGCCGGTAACAGCAACAGTAGAAGGAATTATTTCTTCATAGATGCGCAGCCGAATCAGGGAGCTAATTATTACAGATTGAGAGCTGTGGACCTGGACGGACGCTGGGAGCTCTCAAATATAGTCGGCGTTAGCTTTTTATCAACTTACACATACAGTGTAAAACCAAATCCGGCAAGAAATAGCATTGTTATTTCAACCGGAACAAGTCATCCGGTTCAGATGCAGATTGTGGACATGCACGGAAGAATCGTAAAAGAAACCATATTGAAAAATAACGTCACGCCGATTGATATATCAAACTTGAACAGAGGCATTTACATCATCAAGTTTATCGCTCCGGACGTGCAATCGCAAAAGCTCGTCGTTGAGTAGTCAACAACAAAAAAGGCATTCACAAGAGAATGCCTTTTTTATTTACCGGCAGGATTATTGTTTAGGAGCTGACGACAAAATTTCATGGGAAACGCCGGAAGCATACTTCTCAAAATTCTTCACAAATAGGCCAGCCAGGAATTTTGCTTTTTCATCATAGGCATCTCTGTCCGCCCAGGTGTTCTTCGGCATCAACACCTCGGAAGGAACCCCGGGAACTGCAATGGGAACAGCAACTCCAAACAATGGATCAATCGAAGTTTCTACATCGTCCAAAACGCCTTCCAACGCTGCAGTGATCATGGCTCTGGTGTATTTCAAATTGATTCTTTTTCCAACCCCGTAAGGACCACCTGTCCATCCGGTATTCACCAGCCAAACATTCACGTTGTGTTGCTGCATTTTTTTACCAAGCATCTCTGCATATTTGCCAGGATGCAGGGGAAGAAATGGTGCGCCAAAGCAAGCGCTAAACGTTGGTTTTGGTTCGGTAACTCCGGCTTCAGTTCCAGCGACTTTCGCCGTGTAGCCGGAAATGAATTGGTACATCGCCTGCCCTTTTGAAAGCTTAGAAATCGGGGGCAAAACACCGTACGCGTCGCACGTTAAGAAGAAGATATTTTTCGGAATATTTCCAATCGAAGGCTCCAGTGCGTTTGAAATAAAATGCAGTGGATAGGAAACACGCGTGTTTTCCGTAATTGATGCGTCTTCGAAGTTGATTTTGTTGGTGCCTTCAAAAAAGCTCACATTTTCCACGATAGCTCCGGGGCGGATAGCGTGAAAGATTTCAGGTTCTTTTTCTTCAGAGAGGTTAATCAATTTGGCATAACAACCACCTTCAAAATTGAACACTCCGTCTTCTGTCCAGCCGTGTTCATCATCGCCAATCAATTTCCTTTTCGGATCAGCACTCAGCGTTGTTTTGCCGGTGCCGCTTAACCCAAAGAAAACCGCAGTGTCGCCATCGGCGCCCATGTTAGCACTACAATGCATGCTCAGCACATTTTTTTCGTGCGGCAGAATGTAATTGAGCACACTGAAAATTCCTTTTTTTGTTTCACCGGTGTAGCCGGTACCGGCGATCAGGATCGTTTTATGCTTGAATGACACAACTGCAGCATTGTGTTGACGAATGCCGCATTCTTTTGCATCTAATTTCAAATCAGGTGCAGAGATCACATGCCACTCCGGTTCAAAATCGTCAAGTTCATCTTCTTCCGGGCGAAGAAACATGTTGTAGGCAAATAAGTTTGTCCAGGGCTTTTCTGTAACCACGCGAATGTTTAGTCGATACCGCGGATCGGCACATGCATAACAATCCCTTACCCAGATTTCGGGTTGCTGATCTAAGTATTCTATAATTCTTTTGTGAATAATGTGAAAGTATTCGTCTTCAATCGGGATATTGAAGTTGTTCCAGTGAACTGTTTCAGATGTGGTTTCATCCCTTACGGTGAATTTATCATTAGGAGAACGTCCCGTGAACTCGCCGGTATTTATGGCAAGTGCTCCGGAATCTGTGAGCGTTCCCTCACCTATTCGCAATGTGTCCTGGACTAATTCATCAGGCGTGGATTGATAATGTATGCGATCAGTATTCCTCAATCCAAATTTCATCAACTTCTCCGGAGAGAATGAAAGCGTTGTGGGTATTGACATAAAAGCAATCGTCTTTGAAGCGGCAAAGGTAATGCGGAAAAGTTTTTTAGTCAATTTGGGCACCACAGGCACAACACTTTAGCATCGTTTTGTATTAATTGCATGCTCTTGCTGGAACTTTCAATTACTTTGCCCATCAGAAAAATACTTTGTATGAAGAATCTGCCAATTAACCCTCAGCTGTTCATAGCTAACA
>JAEZJD010000211.1 GCA_023436425.1 Bacteroidota bacterium
AACTTCAACAATGCGAGCGACAGCGACAGAGTAGTAGTGAAAATTACAGAATGGGAGTCGGAAGGTGGCAAACGACCGGTAGGTACAGTGGTGAACATTCTTGATGCGGAAGATGTGAACGACGTTGCCATGAAAGAAATACTATTGGAGAATGGCTTTCCGTTGCAATTTCCCGATGAAGCCATTGAGGAAGCAGGACGCATGTCGGACAAAATCTCTGATGCGGAAATTAAAAGGAGGAAAGATTTTCGGGGAGTACTGACGTTTACAATTGACCCTGTTGATGCAAAAGATTTTGATGATGCTCTTTCAATCAAAGTATTAAAAAATGGCAATCTGGAAATTGGTGTTCACATCGCAGATGTTACACATTTTGTAGAGCCGGAAACAGCGTTAGACGAGATTGCCTATACAAAAGCCACTTCGGTTTATCTGCCCGACAGGGTTAACCCGATGCTACCCGAAGAAATTTCGAATGTGTTGTGCTCGTTGCGCCCAAAAGAGGACAAGCTTACCTTTTCCGCCGTGTTTGAAATGACACCCAAGGGTGCGGTAAAAAAATATTGGCTCGGCAAAACGGTCATCCACTCTGATCACCGGTTTACATACGAAGAAGTGCAGGATATTATTGAAAAAGAAGCCGGACTTTACTCCGACGAAATTTTGCTCCTGAACAACATTGCACAGCGGTTAAGAAAAAAACGTTTCGATGCAGGAGCTATCAATTTCTCAAGCACAGAAGTTCGATTTAAGCTGGATGAAAAAGGTAAGCCGATCGGCATTGTGGTCAAGGAAAGCAAAGAAGCGCATCAACTCATCGAAGAATTTATGCTGCTCGCAAATAAATACGTTGCAAGCTATGTATCAGAAATTGAGGTGAACAAAAAGCCTGTTCCATTTCCTTATCGTGTGCATGATTTGCCATCAGAAGAAAAGCTCATTCCTTTCATCGCGTTTGCAAGAAAATTTGGTCATAGGTTCGATACATCTTCACCGGAAAAAATTGCCGAATCTTTCAACGACATGCTTCAGGATGTGCAGGGAAAACCCGAGCAGCACGTGCTCGAGCAGTTGGGAATCAGAACAATGGCTAAAGCGGCATATACAACTGATAACATCGGCCACTACGGATTAGGTTTTGAAACATATTGTCACTTCACTTCGCCCATTCGCCGCTACCCGGACGTGCTCGTACATCGAGTGCTGCATCAGGTGCTGACGAACAGTGTGAAGGCCGACAAAAAAATGGAACAGAAGTGCAAACATTGCAGCGAAAGAGAAAGGGCTGCAATGGACGCAGAAAGAAGCGCTAACAAGTACAAGCAGGTAGAGTACATGAAGGATTTTGTCGGGGAAGAGTTTGACGGAGTAATAAGTGGGGTGGCTGCATTTGGTTTTTGGGTGGAAACGATAGAACACAAATGTGAGGGCATGGTGAGCATAGCAAGTCTTTCCGAGTACGACGAGTTTCGATTGGTGGAGTCAGATTACAGCCTTGTCGGAATGCGCAGTGGGCGAAAATTCAGAATGGGTGATCGTGTGAGAATTAAAGTGATCGCAGCAAACCTGGAAAAGCGTCAGTTAGATTACGAATGGGTGTTGAGCGAAACGGCTGATGATGAAACTAACGGTGAACTGCAACCGCAACAGCGTAAACAAAAACCAAAACGCAAGAAGAAAAAACACGAAGAGTAATGCATTCATTTCAGCAGTTGTCAAATCTTTTCACCGAGAACTTCTCAGTAGCGCATTTTCCTGAGCAGCCTGCGTCGTTATATGAGCCGAACAGATATTTTCTTCAAATTGGCGGCAAAAGAATCAGGCCGGTTCTGTGTTTAATGGCCAACGAATTATTTGACGAAATAAACCGAGATGCATGGCACGCTGCAACTGCAATAGAACTGTTTCACAATTTTACGCTTATTCATGATGACATTATGGACAAAGCACCATTGCGAAGAGGTAAGGAAACAGTGCACAAGAAATTTGGTGAAAGCACTGCTTTGCTTGCAGGAGATGTGATGCTGGTAGCGGCGTACGAGTCGTTGAACAATATTTCATCACCATACTCAAAAAAAATTTTTCAATTATTCAATACAACGGCGCGGGAAGTTTGCGAAGGGCAACAACTGGATATGGATTTTGAAAAATTAGATCAAGTGACCTTCGAAGAATACCTCCACATGATCAGCATGAAAAAATCTGTGCTGCTCGGCGCAAGTTTGAAAATGGGAGCTGTTATCGGTGGTGCCCTGGACAGAAATCAAAACCTGATTTACGAATTCGGAAAAAAACTCGGGCTGGCTTTCCAGGTGCAGGACGATTATTTAGATGCGTTTGGAAGTCCCGAAAAATTCGGCAAGCAAGTGGGTGGTGACATCCGCGCCGGTAAAAAAACTTTCCTGCTCATTCATGCATTAGAGACTGCATCTTCAAAACAGAAAGAAAAATTGTTTCAGTTGCTGGAAAGCGACGGTGAAGACAAAATAGATTCCGTTAGACAAATATTTAAAGACTGCAAAGTGGACGAATGGGCCAAAGAGCTGAAGGAAAAATATACTTCAGAAGCATTCCAGCATCTTGAAGACATTGCGGTTATCTCACAAAGAAAACAGCCGTTGAAAGAACTCGCCATCTATCTCACACAACGAGAACAATAAAAAACAAAGCTCCCAATTTTAACCACTGAGAGCTTTAAAGTAACAGCCAAAAGCTGGCTTTGCACGACCATGAGGTCTTAGCTCGATATTATGTTGAGCGTGTGAAATCCCATCGCTGCGCAGCCGATGATTATAATGATATCGGTAAAGAAAGTCAGTATAAAAACAGGAATTGTTACTCTGGTGGGTAATCCGGCTAAATTAGTGACCACGGAAGCGGCTACTACTGCCAGTGCTGCAGCAAACAACATCATGTCACCTCCCGCCAGCAGTACTGAGATGAATGTTAGCGGTATCAACACACATCCATGCAGAACAAGCGAAAATGCCAACCACATCAACCAATATTTTTGTTGTTGATCGCACCAATCAAAAAAACGTGCGACCAGCGATGGCTCCGGCTCGAAGTACACATAAGGTGTGGTTGTAAATTGATTGACCAAGTTTTTCATTTCAAACTCGCATTACAAAATTTACCCGGCGGCATTTTTTTGTGAGTGATCCTCCTGTAAAGTGAAAATGATTTTTCTCAGTTTTATCTTATTTTAGTCGCAAACCACTTTTGCCAATGGCACATCAACTGTTGAGGAAAAAATCTATACCTGTAATTCTAAGAGAAGCGCAAGAAGGGTTGCATGATTCCGAGGGGCATCAGCTGGGTCTGAAGAAAGTTCTTGGAGTACGCGATCTTACATTTATGGGCATTGCAGCGGTGATTGGTGCGGGCATTTTTAGCAGTATCGGAAACGCGAGTTACAACGGCGGTCCGGGTGTAATTTTCTTGTACATCTTCACCGGTATTGCATGCGGATTTGCTGCCCTCTGCTACGCCGAATTTGCATCCACAGTACCTGTTTCGGGCAGTGCGTACACTTATTCTTACGTTGCTTTCGGAGAAATATTTGCATGGATCATCGGTTGGGATTTGTTGATGGAATATGCAATTGGCAATGTTGTAGTTGCCATCTCATGGAGCGACTATTTTACAAGCTTACTTGATAAGGCCGGTTTGCACATTCCCTCATGGCTCACCATGGATTATGTAACTGCTCATCGCGGGTTATTATCAGGCGCTGCAGATGCTGTGGCTAACTGGAACAGCGCACCACAGCTTTTCGGAATGAAATTGTTTTTGGATGTGCCTGCGTTCTTTATCGTTGCTTTAATTACTTACGTTGTTTTCATCGGCATAAAGGAGTCAAGGTCGCTCAGCAATGTGATGGTGATTATCAAACTCAGTGTCATCTTTCTTGTAATTGTGCTTGGCGCCTATTATGTAAATCCGGAAAATTGGAAACCTTTTACACCTAACGGAATCAGCGGAATTTTAAAAGGTGTGTCGGCGGTGTTCTTCGCCTATATCGGCTTCG
>JAEZJD010000216.1 GCA_023436425.1 Bacteroidota bacterium
AGGTGCCTGTTCTAATAAATTGGTCAGCCACACTCAATGCATAAATAAATCCGCTACATTGATTTCTCACGTCAAGGGCGCCGATCTCTTTCATGTGCATTTCCCGCTGCACCAAAACGCCACATCCCGGGAAATAATAATCCGGTGAAAGTGTGGCAAAAACTATGAAGTCAATATCCTGCGGTGTAATGCCCGCTCTTTCAATGGCAACTTTCGCAGCTTCTATCCCCATTGTGGTTGTGGTCTCTTCCGTTCGGTGTGCAAAGCGCCTTTCTTTGATTCCTGTCCTTTCCTGTATCCATTCGTCACTGGTATCCATGTACTTCGTCAAATCTAAATTGGTCACGACATTCTGCGGCACATATTTTCCTACTCCGGCAATAACTGATCGGGGCATAGCAATGATTTCAATAAAAATAGGAAGTTTAACAATTGTCGCTCTTTGCCTACATCTGTGGGCAGACTAGTGGTGCATTTTTTGCAGCTTTCACCGCGCGGATTAACCTCGTAAACTGTTGATGAAAAGAATAACTGAAAATCCTAACCGTATTAAAATCATTTTTATTTCATCGGCAGTTTTGCTGCTATTCCTAAGCATTTTTTCTGTTGAACGGGTAGTGCAACAAAAAAATTCGTCTCAGTGGGTGGAACGAGCATACCTCGTGAAGCTTAAACTGAAAGAGGCATATTCCTCACTCCGTGATGCCGAAGCTGTGCAAAGTGCTTACCTCATCACGCAGGACTCTACACTTCTGCAACGTTTTCTTTCGTCCATTGGCTCTATTCCTCCCACGCTATCTCAGCTGGATTCGCTAATTGCCGAACCGCAGCGGGCAGAATTGCAGCAGTTCGCACAAATTCTACAGCGCCGAATCCGCCGCTTAAACACCGTTATTGATAGCGCCAATTACATCGACGGAATGCAGCTCTACGCTTTTTTTATGGAGAGTCGAGATATTTCTGACATCACACGAAGCCAGATTGCCCGCATGGAAAAACGAGAAGACGTTTTGCTTAATCAACGCCTCCGGGAAAAACAGTCTCAGGAAAGGATTGCTTCCGTTTTGATTCTCCTGTTTTCGGTTACTTCCCTGTCGGTACTGGTGTACTCATTTTTTAAATTAAGAAAGGAAAGCTCGTTGCGAACTCAGTCCGAAACGAACGCCGCGCTGCTGGAGGAGAAGGTGGAAGAGAGAACGGCAGAAATAAAGCAGATAAACCGTGAGCTGAACACAAAGAATAATGAATTGGAAAGAAAGAACGAGGAGCTCTCAAACTTCACATACATTGCCAGTCACGACTTGAAAGAGCCATTGCGCAAGGTTTCTGTATTTGCAGACAGGCTCACGCAATTGGAAGAGGAAAAGCTGTCCGGGGAAGGGAAAAAATATCTCGATAGAATTCAATCAGCAATAAAAAGGATGCAAAGCCTCATTGATTCGGTATTCTCCTATTCGCGTGCAGAATCAGGAGGTTTGGAATTGACCGATTTAAATTCCGTGGCACAGCACGCAGTAGAGATTTTGGAGGAACCGATCGAAGAGAAAAAAGCCATTGTGAAAATTGGCGAGTTGCCTAAAATTTATGCTACGCCGGGTCAAATGGAACAGCTCTTTGTTAATCTAATCAGCAATTCATTGAAGTATTCGAAGCCGGATGAACAGCCGGTGATCGAAGTGACCTCGTCGAAACAGGCAGAACAGATAAACCGGGCGAGCAGAAAAACCGAAGGCTGGAACATTGAGTTCCGCGACAACGGCATCGGCTTCGACGAGCAGTATAAGGACAAAATATTTCAGATTTTCCAGCGCTTACATCCGTCTCACGAATATTCGGGAACAGGAATCGGACTCGCTATCTGTAAAAAGATCGTTGAAAATCATGGTGGAATTATTACGGCAAATTCTACCGTAAACGAGGGTTCGGTAATCTCAGTTTTTCTTCCCGATCTTCCGCATCATTCGGCTATGGCATTCACAAAAGCATCGCAAGAGCCGGAAACAAGCGAGATTAAATCATAACTATTAAAAAGCAATGCTTACCATTGACTGCGGCACATTCAATTTTGTGCTTTGCCTCGCACCATTCACCGTAACGTGAATAATATTAATTTGCTCAGGCGTAAAATCGTGGAGCAAGGTGTTGAAGATGTCAATTTTTTTTACGGAAGGAACATTTGGCGCCTCGAAATAACAGTACACTGATTCTTTTTCAACTTCGAAACCTATATAATTCAGTTTGACTGCCTTGCCTCCCACCGCTACACTGAGGTGTTTGCCAATATAGTCCGGAATCAACTTATCAAAGTTCGGTTTGTCTTTAGCAGTAGTGATGTCCAAACTTATCTTATTTGCTTTTTCAATTGTTTGTTCAAAATCGTCCGTAAAAAATTTACAACTGATCTCAAGTGTCTTTTCCTGCGCATTGTGGTTAATCTCAGTTACCGACACATAAAACGGATGTTTGCCTTCTGCCGTCGGCGAAAGAAATACCGGAGAGAACAAAGGCAAAAACAGTAAATACTTAAAAAGAAGCGTCATTATTTTCCTTGTTCTACAAATCTCTTATTTATTTGCCACCGGAGTTTTGAAGAAAGGTTAAAAGTATATTCGGAATTAACACCAATGAACGACTTCTCATTTTATTTCAAGATCGGTTGGGAGCACATCATCAATATAGCTGCGCTCGATCACATTTTATTCATTGCTGCCCTGGCGAGCATCTACGTCCTTCAGGACTGGAAGCAGGTGTTGATTCTCATTACTGCGTTTACCATTGGTCACACCATATCACTCGTTCTGAGCACAAAAGAAATAGTAAGCGTTGACGACAGACTGGTGGAATTTTTAATTCCCTGCACTATCATTGTCACAGCGATCTCAAACTTTTTTCAAACGAGTTTTGACGCCAAATCCATTCGAATCAATTATTTCCTTGCACTGTTTTTTGGGTTAATTCACGGACTTGCATTTGCAAATACCCTCAGGATGATACTCGCGTCGGATCAAAGCTTTGCATTGTCCATGTTCAGTTTTAGCGTTGGGTTAGAAGCGGGACAAATACTTATAGTCGTGCTCATTTTGCTTTTGTGTGAACTGTTCACGAAAGCGATGAAGCTTCAGAGAAGGTATTGGGTAATAATCGTTTCTGCTGCTGTATTCGTGATGGCACTCATAATGGCGGTGAATCGTTTGCCGATTTAATTACCTTTCGTTGTTTTTATACTTCTATTAATTTGTGGTAAGTAAATTTACCAAACGCTATTAGCGTCCACCCACATTCAAAACACTTCGAAAACATGAAAAAATCCGTTCTTTTCATTGCTTCCGCTTTTTGCCTGCATGTTGTTTTTGCGCAGAACACGCAGAATAATTCAAACTCAAACCATGGCAACAAGTTTGAGCAGTTAGAAACCATTTTGCCTACACCAAACGAATATCGAACAGCCAGTGGGGCTCCCGGGCCAAAGTATTGGCAGCAGCGCGCCGATTACGATATCAAAGCCACTCTGGACGAAAAGGCGCTCAAACTCACCGGCTCAGAAACAGTTACTTACTACAATAACTCGGGTGATGTGTTAAGCTACATTTGGCTGCAGCTCGACGAAAATCAGCACAGCACAGTTAACAACGCAAACTATCAAAGCAGCAGTGCCATTCCGCGCATGGCTACCGTGGAGCAGTTGCAGCAAATGGACAATTCAAAAGAAGATAATGGCTATGGGGTAAAGATCACAAAACTGACCGATGGAGCCGGCAAGCGACTCAACTACACGGTAAACAAAACGATGATGCGCATCGAATTGCCACAGCCGCTAAAAGCAGGTGGTGTTTTCAAATTCGTGTGCGATTGGTATTACAAAATTCCAGACAGAATTTCGATGGGCGGGCGTGGCGGCTACGAATATTTTCCGCTGGATGGCAACCATCTTTTTACCATCACACAGTGGTATCCGCGGCTTTGCGTTTATTCCGATTTTCAGGGTTGGCAGAATCACCAGTTCACTGGTCGTGGTGAATTTGCGCTGACGTTTGGCAACTTTAAAGTGCAAATGACTGTGCCCGCCGATCACATTGTTGGATCAACCGGTGTTGGGCAAAACTATAGTCAGGTGCTGACGCCGGCGCAATATGCCCGTTGGCAAAAAGCACAAACCTCGAAGGAGCCGGCCGAAATCGTTACCCTTGCCGAGGCTACAGCAAACGAAAAAGACAAAGCAACAGGCACAAAAACCTGGATTTTTAAAGCAGATAGTGTTCGCGACTTTGCCTGGACGTCCAGCCGGAAATTTGTGTGGGATGCCATGTCCATAAATGTAGAAGGAAGGAAGGTGATGTGCATGTCGTTCTATGGCAAGGAAGCTTATGGTCTTTACCGCCCTTTTTCCACCAAGGCAGTTGCTCACACCATCAGAACATATTCAGA
>JAEZJD010000280.1 GCA_023436425.1 Bacteroidota bacterium
GTCCTTAACACCCGGGCGAATTTCAAACCTACTGTTGATATCAACGGCGAATAGATTTTTTGCGGCAGCGGAATTTTCAAATTCATGCAATGCGTTTACATCATCGGGTTCTATTCCTCCGCTTAAAAAAAACATTTTTTCGATGGCTTCGCCGGACAACAACTTCCAGTTAAACTTTTTTCCGGTTCCACCATAGCCTGCGCCCATCGTGTCGAACATGAACATATCGCACGCCTCCATGTAAGCTCTCATGTTCCACTCAATTGCATCGTCGTCGCTGATTCTGAATGCTTTGATGACGGCGACGTATTCAGCAATGCTTTCACAGTATTTGGGAGATTCATCGCCGTGCAGCTGAACCAGGTCAAGCCTGCACTCATCGATAATGCGCAACACATCGTTCTCGTTTTCATTTACAAAAACGCCGACTTTTTTCAGCCTGTTTTCTCTTCTTATTTTTGCCTTGGTAAGGTGGTGAAGCGCATACCTGGCGCTTTGTTTATAAAAAATAAATCCTGCGAAATCCACACCTATTTCAGCTAATCCGTCGATCTGTTTCTGCCGAGTCATTCCGCACACTTTTACTCTCATGTCACAACAGGTATGTAAAGTTTTTAAATGCCTCCATCGGACTTTTCTGTTTCATAAAAAATTCGCCAATCAGAAACCCATTAAAGCCATGTTGCTTAAGAAAATGAACATCTTCCACACTGTGAATTCCGCTTTCAGCTACCTTCAAAAAGTGGTTATCAATCTTTTCCGCTAACTGAACCGAGTGTTGCAAGTCTACTTCAAAAGTTTTCAAGTTTCGATTATTCACTCCAACGATATCGATCGTTTCACACACGTGTTCAAGTTCTGTTTCGTCATGAATTTCCAATAATACTTCCAGTCCCAATTTTTGCGCAGAAGCAGACAAATTTTTAACCTCGCCGGGCGTAAGACAACCGGCAATCAAAAGAATAACATCGGCGCCGTAGGCTTTTGCTTCTATTATTTGGTATTCGTCGATGACAAAATCCTTCCGCAATATTGGTATGCCATTGTCGCGTGCGGCGATTAAATCATCCAAAGAACCGCCAAAGAATTCGTGATCAGTGAGTATCGAAATGCCTGACGCACCAAACGCGTAGTAGGCTTTCGTTACCGCTTCCACGCTGTCTTTCGCATTTATTATTCCTTTTGATGGAGACTTTCTTTTGTATTCTGCAATGATCCCGGTCTTTTGCGGATTTCTAAGCGATTTTTTCAAAGACAATGTTGTCCGTTGGAAAAATCGTCCGTTCTCCAAAGCTGCAACCGACACCTCGGATTTGCGTTCGTTTACTTCTTTTCCTTTATGCTGTACTATTTTCTCGAGTATGTTCACTGTAATGAAATGAGTTTTTCGAAGCTCCGAAATGCTTTTCCACTCTCAAGGCTTTCCACAGCAGCGGCGTAAGCGTTGTCATAGTCTGAAAACTGATCGATGCATTGCAAAGCCATGGCTGAATTTGCCAGCACGACAGCATTTTGCGCCCAGCTTCCCTGCCCTTTTAATATTTTTACGAATATCCTGGCTGCATCGTCTACTGAATTGCCTCCTTGGATGTCGGAAGCCGCAACCGTGCGCTTGCCTAATTGTTCCGCAGAGAGCACCTTTTCTCCGTCGTTGGTGATCACTTTTGTATCATTGGTTAATGATATTTCATCATAGCCGTCCAAACCATGTATGATGGTGAATGGTTTTCCTGTTTGCTGCAAAAGATAATTGTAAATCCGGGCCATCTCCAGATTGTAAACGCCCACCAATTGATATTCCGGATTTGCAGGGTTTACCATTGGCCCAAGCATATTGAAAAATGTACGGAACCCAATGTTCTTTCTTATTTGCCCCACAACTTTCAATGCCGGATGAAACAATGGTGCGTGCAGAAAAGTAAAGCCGGTTTGTTCGAGTTCCGCTTTCAATTTGGAACTGTCATTTTTGAACTTGTAGCCAAGTTGTTCCATTACATTCGAGGCACCGCTGACGGAAGTGGCGCCATAGTTTCCATGCTTAGCCACTTTCTTTCCTGCCCCGGCAACAATGAAACAAGCCAGAGTGGAAATATTGAAAGTGTTTTTGCCATCGCCACCTGTACCCACAATATCCATTACTTTAAAACCTTTCAAATCCACCGCTACGGCTAACTCTATCAATCCGTCTCTAAAACCCTGCAGTTCATCAATCGTAATACTGCGCATGAGATACACGGTGATGAATGCAGCAATTTCAGTGTCGTTGTATGCATTTTTTGCCAGGTTCAGCATTACTTCTTTCGCCTGCTGACGGGAAAGTGTTTTGTGTTCGAACAGATGTTGTAATATCTTCTTCATTTCAGTCAAGCTCAGTGTTTAGCCAGTTTTTCATGATGATTTCGCCATCAGGAGTCAACACACTTTCCGGATGAAATTGCACGCCCACCAGGTTATATTTTCGATGCTGCAATGCCATAATAAATCCGTTTTCATCCCTCGCTGTTACTGCCAAATCCTTGGGAAAGTCCTCTTCGTTCACTATCCAGCTATGGTATCGGCCGACAGAAATTTCGGCTGGCAAATTTTGGAACAGCCGACAACGTTCGGCATCGACGGTGCACTTTGTGGCGACTCCGTGATAAACGGTTGACAAGTTAGTAAGCGAACCTCCAAATGCTTCTGCAATTGCCTGATGGCCTAAACACACACCCAGGATCGGCCTTCTTCCTGCATATGCTTTTATTAAGGGCAACAGTAAGCCGGCTTCTTTTGGAATACCCGGTCCGGGAGATAAAATTATTCTATCGTAGTTGTTTACTTCATCAAGTGAAATCTCGTCGTTTCTGTACACATCAACCTCGGTATTGGGCAGCACCTTTTTAACCAGGTGTACAAGATTGTACGTGAACGAATCATAATTATCAAAAACCAGAATCTTCATTTGATTGTTTTGAGCTTTTCTCAACAAATCTGCTCCGCCATCACAATAGCATTTTTCAAAGCATTCAGTTTGTTGTTTACTTCCTGCAATTCGTTTTCAGGTTTGCTTGCTGCCACCACTCCTGCGCCTGCCTGGTAATAAACAGTATTTTGTTTACTCAAAAACGTTCTAATCATAATGGCGTGATTGCAGGAGCCATTGAAACCTACAAATCCGATCGCTCCGCCATAGTAGCTTCTTGCATCTGGCTCATATGTATCTATCAACTCCATAGCACGGTACTTGGGAGCGCCGCTCAACGTTCCGGCGGGAAATGTTTTGAATAAGACTTCGAAAGGATTTGTTTGATTTCGCACATCACCTATTACTTCACTTACCAGATGAATTACGTGTGAATAATATTGAATTTGCTTGTACTGATTCACTTTTACATTATCGCACACAGTACTCAGATCGTTTCGTGCAAGGTCAACCAGCATTACATGTTCTGCGTTCTCTTTTGGATCTTGCAACAATTCTTCTGCTTTTTGCTGATCCTCTTCATCAATGCCGCTGCGACGAAACGTGCCTGCGATAGGATGCATGACAGCCTTGCCGTTTTTTATTATCAGTTGTGCTTCCGGCGATGAACCCATTAACTTGTAATCACCATAGTCAAAGAAAAACAGGTAAGGCGAAGGATTGATGTGGCGGAGAGCACGATATACATTGAAGTCATCACCGATAAACTTTTGCTGAAATCTTCTGCTTAGCACAATCTGAAAAACATCTCCCCGGTTGCAACTTTGCACTCCTTTTCTCACCATCTCCACGTATTCGGCATCGCTCAAGTTGGATGTTTCTTCAGAAATAGCTTTAAAGGGATACACCGGAACGTCTTTGCTGTTGATCAGTGATTCAACACCTGCAACGTCGCTCTCAAGTCCGTCTATTTTGTTTTCACACAAGATCAGTTCATCGCGAAAATGGTTAATGGCAACTACGTATTGATATAATCTATATCGGGCGACGGGAATATTATTCGGTTCACGAGTGGCATCTTTAAATCGAATGTTTTCAAACAGCTGAACCGTGTCAAATGTGAAATAACCATATAAGCCTTGTGCAAAAAGTTCCGCTTTATCGTGATGGGACGTTTCAAACTTTTGCATGTAATTCCACAAAGTCGTTTTTAAATCGCCGTTACCGTTTATTGAAACAGTTTCGGCATTGTGACCCGGCAGCTTGGATTCAATGGTTTTGCTGTCTTTGATTTCGATGCCTGCAATAGCATTTATGCAGATGAATGACCAGCTATTTTCTGCAGCATGGTGATCCGCACTTTCAAGCAAAACTGTATCCCGAAACTTATCGCGCAGACGCAAATAAATGCCTACAGGTGTGTGCACATCAGCAAGCATTTTTTTTATACCAGTCTCAATTTTTATTTTCTTCATTTACGCTTCGATCTTTAATTGTAGCACCAAACAAAAAGCCCCGAGCTAAACGGGGCTTCTGAATATTAAGAATAAACTACGGAATAGCTTACAGAACCCCGAAAGAGTTTGTATGCCACCACCACTGTCTATTTAAAATAATCCTCATGAAGTTGCAAATATGCGAAGGGCACAGCATTTGAACAAATTTATTTCGGCGCTGCAAAATCATAAATCATGACCTTTGACGGCACGCAAAATAAAAAAAGCAAACATGGAAATCGAACACAAGAGAAAAGGTAATGAAGGCGTTTTTTACATCGAGGAAGATGGAAACAGGCTCGCTGAGATGGTGTATGCTGATGGAAAAGACAATGAAATGGTCATTCTCCATACAGAAGTCGACAGCAAACTGCGTGGCCAGAACATTGGATATAAGTTAGTGCATCGCGCTGTGGAATATGCACGGGAGCACCACCAGAAAATAGTTCCGTTCTGCACTTTTGCCAAGTCCATTTTGGAAAGGAAGACCGAGTTGCAAGATGTACTGAAAAAGTAAAAATGCCACAGTTTAACATACGGGTGTACGGAGTTCTTATTAACGATGAAAAACAAGTTCTCGTTTCGGATGAGTATATCAGAGGGGGATATTACACGAAATTTCCCGGAGGCGGATTAGAATATGGGGAGGGAACCCGAGATTGCCTGAGGAGAGAGTTTTTAGAAGAGATGAATTTAAAGATTGTAGTGGGAGAACATCTTTACACGACTGATTTTTTTCAGCTTTCCGCGTTCCATCCCGATCATCAGATTATCTCTATCTACTATTTAGTTTCGCCGTTAGAAGAAATATCGGTGCAATTAAAAGACACTCCCTTCAATTTTGATGATGAACAAATGCGAATCTATAATGATCGCAACGAAATAGAAAGCTTTCGTTTTATCGACTGGAAAGATTTCACAGAAGAATCCGTCACGCTGCCAATAGACAAAATCGTGGCAAAAATGCTAAAGCAACGAAACAAGTATTAATGCGCAAAGATTATTCTGTAGGACAGCGTCGGCGTGGTGGTCGCATCCGTAATAGAAATGATCAATGATGTTTCTGTTAATTCATCTATAGAAAAACTATCTGATCCCCACAAAAGTTTGGTTTCATTGTCTTGAAATGCCCATGCTCCCGTGTCAAAAATTTGCGGATCGGATGCTGTACACTTGGAAGGTCCCTCATTGAATTCGTAAGTATTATTCGCTTTGAAAACCAATTGATCATCTTTCTGGCATGTGGGGCTCGTTGCAAAAGAAGGGTCGCTCTGCCATGCCCCTGTCCCAGATTTATACTGAATGTCTGTGATTTTCCAAGCGGATGCAGTCAGTAGATCCATTTTAGTTTTCGGCTTTGGATCATCTTTTTTGCAAGCTGAAAAACTTATTACCAGAAAACAGCAAATTAAAATCGCGATAGTTGGTTTCATACAAAAAGGGTTTTAACAAGCAGTAAAGTACTCGATTTCTTTTGTGTAGAAAAATTTATGCGGGAAATGTCAACCTGCAGCAGGAATCGTCGTGTTTACATCATCTTCATCTCCCATTGCAGCACGTTTCATGCGCATGGCCGTGTCGTGGCC
>JAEZJD010000083.1 GCA_023436425.1 Bacteroidota bacterium
CGATCTGCGACGTATCAACTTCGCCCCCGGTAAACAGATTGATTAAAAGGGCGATTATCCCAATAATGCCGCCGCCGACTGCAATGGGTCCGCCCATACCGCGGCGGTCCTCCACGTTGCCGCTACCTTGTCGTCCTTCCCAGCGCATAATTATTTTTTCTTTCAATAATAAAAAAAACATGCCTGCTGCAGCAAAGCAGCCTCAGTATTTTACTAACAAATAGATTTGCAATTCAACCGATCGATGATGAAACGACATCTCTGTTATTTATCAGCGGCGCTTTTGCTGTCACTTTCCTCCTGCTCCGTGTTCCGAAACACAGCTAACACCAAAGATGATCAGAAAATAACAGTTTCTCTTTTGCAGATAAATGATGTTTATGAAATAGCGCCGCTTTCCGGCGGCAAAGAAGGTGGAATGGCGAGAGTGGCGGCTCTCAAAAAACAGCTGTTACAAAAAAACGCCAACACGTTACTTGTGGTGGCCGGCGATTTTCTCAGCCCTTCGGTTTACAACAGCTTGCCTTACATGGGCAAACCCATTCGGGGCAAGCAGATGGTGGAAGCAATGAATGCAGCGGAAATGGATATCGCGATTTTCGGTAATCACGAATTTGACATAAAAGAAGGCGAACTGCAGGAAAGAATTAATGAATCGGATTTCCGCTGGGTTTCATCGAACGCTTTCCACAATATCAACGGAGTTATTCGCCCGTTTACTAAAAACGGAGAGCCATTGTCGGAAGCATTTTTAATGGATCTGAAGGATGCCGACGGCACAACGGCGACTATTGGGTTCTTCGGTATTGTGCTCCCTTTCAATAAAGCTGATTACGTGAGCTACACAGACGCATTAACCGCGGCGAAAGAGATGTACACTCTATTGAGCAAAGATGCTGACGCCGTGGTGGCGATTACACACCAATCGATGCAGGACGATGAAAAACTAGCAAGGGAATTACCTGGTCTCGCAGCGATTTTCGGAGGGCATGAACACGATGGCCGATTTGCGAGAGTTGGAAATGTGCCTATTACAAAAGCGTTAGCAAATGCAAGATCAGCGTATGTTGTTAATCTACTTGTGAACAAAAAGACGAAAAGAACTAAAACAGAAACAGAACTGATCATTGTCAATGAAAAAATTCCGCTGGACAGCGCCACGAACGCTGTGGTGGAAAAGTGGAATGACATAGCCGAAAAAAACTATAGCAGTCTTGGTTTTGATGCGAAAAAGGTCGTTATCAAAAACGGCGATCCGCTAGATGGGCGAGAAACTGAAGTACGCAGACACCCCACCAATCTAACGAAATTGATAGTGTCTGCGATTCAACAGGCTGCGCCAAAGGCCGATGTAATTTTGGTAAATGGTGGCTCGATTCGCGTGGATGATATTTTATATCCGCCGATCACCCAATATGATATCCTTAGAACCCTTCCGTTCGGCGGCGGCATCAAAGAAGCCGATGTGAAAGGAAGCCTTCTATTGAAGGTGCTCGAAGCAGGCAGACGCAATATCAACATTGGAGGCTTTCTCCAATACAATGACAATTTAAAATTCGATGCTGGTTCTAGTCAATGGCTTCTGAACAACCTACCGATTGATCCTGCAAAATCATATCGTATTGCAGTCACGGATTTCTTGTTCACCGGCAAAGAAGCCAATCTTGATTTTCTGAACCCACAAAATCCTGAGGTTTTCAAAGTGTACGACAGCACCACACCTGCAATGTCTGACATCAGAATGGCGATTGTACAATATCTCGAAACGCATCCGCAATAAACTTGACGACGAGGAGGAGGAATGATGCAGAAAATTGTTGTAAACACTTTCAAAAATCGGATTGTCGTTCAGCTATTTCCCTGTTAACTTGCAAATATGTCAGACTCCATCATTGACTTTCTCGAGCCTATCAGCACCGCAGCTATTTCAAACGATACGGATTACAAAGAAGGGCAAATCGGCTATAAAATTGCTGCTTACGATGGCGAGTTTCCCGACATTGAAGATTTCAACTTCGTTTTAATTGGATGCACCGATCAACGAGGCGCCGCTTTGATAAATGCGTCGGATGCGCCCAACGCCATTCGAAGAGAGCTTTACAATCTGTACCAATGGCATCATGACATCAAAATTGCGGACGTAGGAAATGTAAAAACCGGCAAAACTATTTACGACACCTACGCTGCTTTACAGTTAGTAATATCTGAGTTGCAGGATGCAGGAAAGACGGTTGTTATTCTGGGAGGTTCGCACGACCTGACTCTTGCACAATATTATCCTTTTGCCGAAAACAAGAAATCGGTTGATGCAGTTGGCATTGATGCACTTATAGATATTAATCTTGACTCGCCTTTTCGGGCAGATAATTTTCTTATGGAACTGCTCACGGCTGAACCCAATTATCTGCGCCACTACAACCACATTGGCTTTCAAAGCTATTTTGTTCATCCGCGAATGTTGGAGACTATGGACAAATTGCGTTTCGATTGTTTCCGAGTTGGTCATGTGAAAGAGCGGCTGGAGGAGATGGAACCTGTAATCCGCAACTGCAGCTTGCTATCCTTCGATATTTCGGCGATGGCACACGCCTTTGCACCCGCAAATGACACATCGCCCAACGGGTTGAATGGAGAAGAAGCCTGCACGCTGATGCAATTTGCGGGTATGAGCCATAACATGCGCAGCATAGGAATTTATGGGTATCGTTCCGAAAAAGATTCTGAAAATCTCACTGCAAAACAAATCAGCCAAATGATTTGGTACATCATGGATGGACGCAGCCGTGGCACAAGAGAGGCAGCTATCGATGAAAGAGAATCATTTAATGAATTTCATACGGCCTTTGCTGAAGTAGAAACTGTTTTTCTTCAAAGCAAAAAAACAGGAAGGTGGTGGATGCAACTTCCAGACAAAAATTTCATTGCCTGTTCGTACAAAGATTACATGCTGGCAAGCAGCAATGAAATTCCGGAACGGTGGCTGCGAGCCCAGGAAAGACAATAGCTTTTTCGATTAAAAAAAAAGAGCAAACAAACGTCTGCTCTTTTTACAAAGTGATTTGGACTGCAACTACATGTTCCCTTTCATTTTCATCTCAACATAATTCGCTAAATCCTTTTCGCCGGCAGCTGCTTTTGCGGCTTGTATTTCGTTCATCCATCCATCAATTATTGGATTCACCTGTCCCGCTACAGCATCGGGAATTTTGCTTCTAAAAGCTACGATGTCATCAATTCCGCGCTTGAACAACGACGGATTTTTAACCGTTTTCAAAAAGTCCTTCATTCCCGCGAGTGTCTCAAACTTCGCCTGCGACAAAGGCATTTTCTCGAAAGAAGAGAGCACTTGCTCAGCTATTGACTCGTCGCCGCTTTTGATCAATACGGTTGTTATGGCCGCGGACAATCTTCCTTTCGTCGGGGTTGCAGACAAACGTTTTGCGGCGGTGTAGGCGGCAACACTATCCACTTTTAGCAAAGCGTCAAGTGCATTACCAGCAACTGTGTAGGACGAATCATTAACAGCTGTAATGAAAATCGGTGCGTACTTGCGCTGGTCTAACAATCCCAGTTTTGCAATGGCTGCAGCCTTAGTCGGCCGGCTGTTTTCTTTCTGCGCCATTGTTGCCAGCATTGGCTCAAGTGCAGAAACAACAGATTGTTTTTTCATGTCCAGTCCCATAACTGTAAACGTGCGCAGCTGCGGAAAAGGATCGTTTAGTGCTTCGCGCAAAATCTCCACCGCATTTACTTCAGCCTGACTTTTCAGTGCCGCATTCACAGCTTCTCTTCTGTCGATGTAATTTTTTGCATGACGGTACTGAAATAAATATTCTTCAAGCGTTTTGCCAGTTTCTTTTTTAGTCGCCACGAGCATTTTATCTGTATCAAAATTTATCAACGAAGGCTTTGTGGCTGCAGGAAAATCAAATGTGTCGATTTTATTTTTCATCCAAACGGAATAGCCGGTTGGCGTGTTGCCGCTCCACACGTCAATTTTTACCGGCAGCAAAAACGCTTTTCCGGGCTGCGTTTGCTCTACAATCACCTGCGCCTGTCTTGCATCATTATTATAGTTGTACGTTATGTTCAGGTTTGGGTGACCGCTGCCATAGTACCATTGGTTGAAAAACCAGTTGAGATCTTTACCGGTTATCTGCTCAAAAGCAAGGCGCAACTGTTGCGGCTCGACAGGCTGGTATTTGTATGTTGTAAGAAAGACGTTTAACCCTTTGAAGAATGCGCTGTCACCCACGAAATTGCGTAGCATTTGAAGGATGGCTCCTCCTTTATTGTAACTAACTGCATCGAAAACCTCCTCTTTGTCGTTGTAATAAAACCTTACCAAAGGCTTGTTTTCGCTGCGGCTGTTCAGGTAACCTGCAAGTGAATTGTAGCGCTCCGCATAAGCATCGTCTTTGCTATGTCCGAATTCGTTCCATAGCTGAGAACCCAGCGTAGCAAAAGATTCGTTCACTGTAATGTTGCTCCAGCTTTCAGTGGTGGTGTAGTCGCCAAACCACTGATGAAAAAGTTCGTGAGCGATCACTTCTTCCCACCTGTTTCCATCCGTAAGTTCTCTTGCATCCTGTTGGGCATTGTCGCTGTGCAGTGTTGCTGTAGTATTTTCCATCGCACCACTCACGTAATCGCGGGCAGTCATTTGTGCGTATTTCGGCCAAGGATAATCTACGCCGGTAAGCCGAGAAAAGGTGGCAATCATTTGAGGCGTCAGACCAAATATTTTACGTGCCACGGGGGCATACTCTTTTTCCACGTAGTAGCTTACCTCTTTGCCTTTGTAGCTGTCTTTTATAACCGCGTAATCGCCAATACCCATGAAAAATAAGTAAGGAGCGTGCGGTTGATCCATCTTCCACGTGTCCGTTCTTGTACCATCAGCATTTTTCTTCTGTGCCGTCAATAATCCATTACTTAGAGATACATATTTTGCCGGAACTGTCAAATTAAACTCCTGCGTGGTTTTTTGGTTGGGTTTGTCGATGATCGGGATCCACACCGAGTTGGATTCTGTTTCGCCCTGAGTCCAGATTTGTGTCGGTTTCGTTTTGTCTTCACCCTTAGGATTAATAAAATATAGCCCCTTTGCATCCGTAATGGCAGCGCTTCCCTTGCCGGTATATTCGTTAGGTTTCGCTGTATAGTCAATGAAAATGGTGTACGGTTCGCCGCCCTTATAAGTTTTATCTAATGAGATGTGCAGCATTGTGCCATTGTAGTCATACTTCAGCGGAATATTCTTGTTGCCTTTTACGAGAGACACCTGCCTGATGTCCATAGCCTTCGCATCAAGTGAGAGCGAATTGGTCGGGTAAAAATGTGGCTTTAGCGTGAGCCACACATTGCCATCCATCTGTGACTTATCGTAACTGAATTTTGCGTTGAGTTTTGTGTGCACCATGTCGTTAATTCGCTCAGGCGTGGCCTGATACCTACGACCGACTGTATCGGTTACCGGTTGAGAAAAAGATGATGCGAAAAAGAAGATTGAAATGAAAAAGAAAATAATTCTCATGTGAGTGCATTTGGGGTCAAAAATATTTTTTTATGTAATGGCAAAGCTGCCGACCATAAACCACAGCGTCAGTTTATCAATATTTTACCGCATAAGTGATTTGAACAGTACCATTGGAATACACTTTTGTATTCTTCAGCTCAAGAAAATAATGGCGGTTCAGTACGTCCACCATTGGCTTACCACTTCCGAGCAAAACCGGAATAATCGACACAGAAATTTTGTCAACAAGGTTCATTTGAAGCAATGAGGCGAGCAGTTTGGCACCGCCAAAGAGAGCGATGTTTTTGCCACCTTCAGACTTTAAATCTTGCACCACCTGCTGCACATTTCCTTTTATCAAAATGAAATCTTGATGCACTTCATTCAATGTAGTGGAGAAAACATAGTTTTTCGTGCCGGGCACTAACAGGTTGCTCTTCCTTACAACCTCCTGGTAAGTTTTTCTGCCATAGAAGAACGCATCATATTTTTTCATTTCCTCGGCAAAATTTACTTCCTCATTCATCAGGATCCAATCAATGTCTCCTTCGGGACCAAGAATGTAGCCATCGAGACTTGCAGCAAAACCCGAGACGAGCTTTCGCATGGTCTTTTATTTAAAGTTCTGAAATAGTCCTGATTTCCGCAGCATTCCCGCCTTTTATCATAGCTTTTAGATTTGGTTTAGTTATTTGCC
>JAEZJD010000125.1 GCA_023436425.1 Bacteroidota bacterium
GACCAGGAAGACAAGTTGATAAAAAAGGATGTAAGAGCCGACGAGTTTGTAACCGCAGGTGATTTGGTTGCTCAACTGGATGCCCGGCATCTGGTTTACTTCGGTCACGAACGACCTAATTCATTTCATTTCGAAATAGAGTTCAACGTAAGAGAACAGCCGGCTTTCAACCGGCAGTTTGAACTTCTGATAAAGGATCTTAAAGCCTGGGAGGCAAAAAAATTCGAGAACCACATATTCGCCGAAAACCCAAAGCAACTTGAAAGATTGTACTCCATCTTCAAGGATTTGAATGAGGAAATTCATTTTACCCCAATCGCCACTTCCATCCACGAAGGCTTTATTGATGAAGACCTGAAAATTGTTTGCTACACAGATCACCAGATTTTTCAACGCTACCACAAATACAAAGTCAAGCAGGCATATAACAAAAACAAGGCGCTTACGCTGCGTGCGTTGAGAGAACTGCAGCCAGGCGACTATGTCACGCACATTGATCACGGCGTAGGTGTGTACAGTGGTCTGCAGAAAATAGAAGCGAACGGCAAGGTGCAGGAGGCGGTTAGAATTATTTACAAGGACAGCGATATTCTTTACGTGAATATCAACTCGCTGCACAAAATAGCAAAGTACACGGGCAAGGACGGTACGGTTCCGAAGGTGAACAAATTGGGTAGCGACGCATGGAACAGGCTAAAGTAAAAAACCAAAACGAAGGTCAAAGAAATTGCATTCGATCTGATAAAGCTATATGCGCAAAGAAAGGCACAGCAAGGCTTTCAGCATGCTCCCGACAATTACATGACTACGGAGCTTGAAGCCTCTTTTATTTACGAGGATACGCCTGACCAAAGCAAAGCAACTGCCGACGTAAAAAAAGATATGGAGTCGCCATCGCCAATGGATCGCCTTGTCTGTGGCGATGTCGGTTTTGGAAAAACAGAAATCGCGGTGCGTGGCGCTTTCAAAACAGTGGTAGACGGAAAGCAGGCGGCCATTCTTGTGCCGACTACCATTCTCGCGTTTCAGCATTACAAAACGTTTACGGATCGGCTGAAGGATTTTCCCGTAACCGTTGATTATGTTAATCGCTTCAAATCTTCGAAAGAGAAAAAAGAAACCTACAAACGATTAGAAGAAGGGAAAGTGGACATCATCATCGGCACACATGCCCTGCTCGGAAAAGAAGTGAAATTTAAAGATCTCGGTTTGTTGATTGTTGATGAGGAACAAAAGTTTGGCGTGGCGCACAAAGAAAAAATTAAAACGCTGCGTACGAATGTTGACTGTCTCACACTAACGGCTACGCCCATCCCAAGAACGCTGCAGTTTAGTTTGATGGGTGCAAGAGATCTTTCCATCATTAATACGCCGCCACCCAACCGCCAACCGATACAAACGGAAGTGCGGGTGTACAACCAGGACTTCATTCGCGAAGCCATTTACTTCGAAGCGGAACGGGGCGGACAGGTATTCTTTATTCATAACCGGATTCAGGGCCTTGCAGAAATGGCGTCGTTGATACAGGGTTTGTGTCCGGACCTGAGCATTGGTTATGCCCACGGGCAAATGGAAGGGCACCATCTCGAAGAGCGCATTCTCGACTTCATTGACAAAAAATACGATGTACTTGTTTGTACCAATATTGTGGAGAGTGGGGTAGACATTCCGAACGTGAACACGATTATTGTCAATAATGCACACCAGTTTGGGTTGAGCGACCTGCACCAGCTGCGTGGTCGTGTTGGTCGCAGCAACAAAAAGGCATTTTGTTATTTGCTGGCGCCACCCATGAGCACATTGCCTGCAGATTCGCGAAAACGATTGCAAACGCTGGAGCAGCACAGTGAACTCGGAAGCGGGTTCCAGATTGCCATGCGTGATCTGGATATTCGCGGTGCAGGAAATTTGCTGGGTGGAGAACAAAGCGGTTTCATGGCAGAAATTGGATTCGAGATGTATCAGAAAATTTTGAACGAAGCGATACGTGAACTGAAGCGTTCAGAGTTCAAGGATTTGTTTAAAGAGGAAATTTCGAAACAGGATGATTTCGTGCAGGATTGCACCATCGATACCGATTTGGAAATATTGATCCCTGATGATTACGTAGAGAATATCACTGAAAGACTTTCTCTTTACTCACGTCTCGACAACTGCGACACAGATGAAGAGCTCCAGGCGATGCAGGAAGAACTGACAGACCGCTTTGGTCCGTTGCCGCCGCAAGTGCAGGAACTTTTCCTTACGGTGAAATGTCGCAAGCTGGCTGTTGACCTTGGGTTTGAAAGAATGATGCTGAAGAATGATTCACTTAAGTGTTATTTCATCAACCGGCCTGACTCACCGTATTTTGAATCGAAAACCTTCAACAACATTTTGCAATACCTGCAAACGGGCACCAACAAAGCAAGACTGAAGCAGGTAGGCAAACTATTCATGCTGGTGGCAGAACCCATCAGAGATATGCAGGATGTTTACGACTTTTTACAGCGGATGCACGCAGAAGTCACGCAGCAAAAAGAGCTTCAAATTTCCTGATCTGTTGGTGGGAGGTTTTCCACAAATCTCATCTGTGGCGGCAGCAAAACAACTATGCCATAAAAATAAAGCTGCCCGCAAAGACAGCTTCATTTATTAGTTTTCGATCAGTACTACCAACCTTGTTTGGCTACACCTGCCTTTATTGCTGCCATAGCTTTTTCGCCATTGCACAGCGTTGTGAGCTTGTTTCCCTTGCCGTCATGTCCCTGCACCATATAAGCTCCTTTGGCTGTTTTTGTGATCACAGCATCCTGTATCGGAACATTTTTTTCTTTTGTTTTCACGTTGTAAGCTGTGAGTTGTCCGTCTGCCATAGCGTTTATATTTATGGTTAGTAAAGATGAGATCAGGAGTTTAAAGGCAAAACAAAGGCCAAAGCCTTTGCTGAGTCAGCTTGAACCGACTGGATTTAATTGTGCAGCGAGCTTCGAAGTCGTCGTGCGGCTCTGCTTAACATAATATGTTCATGCTTTCTGATGCTTTAGGTATGCTTTCACTATGGAGTTACTATGGAGTCTCTATGACTGAAAAGGCAGTATCCAGAAAGTTTTCCGAGGCTTGTTGATTATCCACTGAGGTTATCGTAACTAAATATGTCCCGCTGAAATAAAAAAAGGACCGCTACCGAACTGCTCCCCTTGGACACCATTGCCAACGCACAAGTGGATCAATCAAGAGC
>JAEZJD010000127.1 GCA_023436425.1 Bacteroidota bacterium
ACTTCCAAGGCTCTGCTCCGTTCGCAATGTATCCGTCGCTTAAAAGAATGACAGGAGTCATGTGTTCTACGGCAAGGCGAACAGCTTCATATGTCACTTCGAAACAGTCACTTGGTGTAGACGCGGCAATCACTGGCATCGGACATTCACCATTACGGCCATAATAAGCTTGCAGCAAATCGCTTTGCTCCGTTTTGGTGGGCAATCCCGTTGACGGTCCGCCACGCTGCACATCAATTATCAATAATGGGATTTCGAGCATCACTGCAAGTCCCATTGCTTCTGCCTTCAACGCCATGCCGGGCCCTGAGGTGGTGGTTACGCCTAAATGTCCGCCGTAGCTGGCGCCGATGGCAGAAGTGATACCTGCAATTTCGTCTTCAGCCTGAAACGTTTTTATTCCGAAATTTTTATGCTTGCTTAGTTCGTGCAAAATGTCGGAGGCAGGAGTGATGGGATAAGTGCCCAGAAAAATATTTAGTCCGCTTTTCACCGACGCCGCAATTAGTCCATAAGCCACTGCTTGGTTTCCCATTATGCTGCGGTATGAACCCGCCTGCAGCTTTGCTTTTTCGACCTTAAACTGGGTAGTGAATGTTTCAGTAGTATCGCCAAAATTGTAACCAGCACGCAACGCTCTCAGGTTGCTTTCCAGTATTTCAGGTTTTTTACCAAACTTGTCGTGGAGAAACTTTTCTGTATTGGCCATGTCTCGGCTGTACATCCAATAAAGAAATCCCAATACGAACATGTTTTTTGCACGGTCCTTTTCCTTCACTCCCATTGTGATGTCCTTCAATGCTTCTCGTGTCATTTTAGTGACGTCCATTTTAATCACTTCGTAAGCATCGAGGCTGGTGTCTTCAATCGGATTCACTCCTTCCGGATAATTGGCAAGACGAAGATTTTTTATATCAAAACCATCAGTATTGACTATGATCTTTCCGCCTTTTTTAAGATTCTTCAAATTCGTTTTTAGAGCAGCAGCATTCATTGCCACCAGCACATCGTAGGAGTCACCGGGAGTGAACACGCTGTCGTCCGAAAACCTAAGCTGATAACCACTCACGCCCGGAAGTGTTCCTTGCGGTGCACGGATTTCTGCCGGGAAATCGGGGAAAGTAGATATATCTGCCCCAAGAAGTGCTGTGTTGTTGGTGAATTGGGTACCCGTTAACTGCATTCCATCGCCGCTATCTCCGGCAAATTTGATAACTACATCATGTAGTACCTGCTGCTTGCGTTCCATATCCACGCAATATATTCAGAAATTGGTAGCAAACATGTGACAATTCGGTGGTTTAACAGGTTGTTGAAATGTTTTTCTTTTTTGAAGGATAAGGAGCCACCGGGCAGGTGTAAACAACAAAAAAGCTCAATCTTTCGACTGAGCTTTGGCTTTTATAATAAGCGCCTCCGACGCACTCCGTAGAACCCTTCACACTAATTCAGCTTAAAAGGAGTAACCATCTCAAAGGCGGGAATATTTACTTCAAATAATTCCTTGTTGTGCAGATTTTCCATCAGGTAATTGCCATGCATACGACCGATTTCGGTGTGCAGGTTGCATCCACTTACATATTGGTATTCTTCGCCACTGCTGATAACCGGCTGCATGCCCACTACACCTTCACCTTCCACCTCGCGGTAACTGCCATCGCTGTCGAAAATGTGCCAATGCCTGCTATGAAGTTTCACCGGGTAGGAGTTGTGATTCTCGATAGTTATACGGTATGCAAACATAAATTCCGACTGTAATGGATTCGAGTAGTCTTGCTGATAAAACGTCTCCACACTTACTTTAACGCCTTCCGAAATCATGCTGGTCATAAAAACTAATTTGCTGTATATAAATCAAAGTTGCTGCCATAAACGGCGGGGGAAATATAAAGCAAGTTTTTGGGGAATAATAGAGACAGAGCAGCCTAATTTTGCCCCACAATTTAAAACAACAGGTATATGAAAATAGCTGTGGCTAAAGGTGATGGTGTGGGACCGGAAATAATGCAGGCAGTATTACACATTTTTGATGCAAACAAAGCCGATCTACAATATGAATTTGTGGAAATGGGAAAATGGGTGTTTGATAAAGGTTTTTCAAATGGGATGACTCCGGAAGCACAGCAAACGATTGAGGAATTAGGAATTCTGTTCAAAGGACCAATGGAAACGCCGAAAGGCAAAGGGGTGAAAAGCGTGAACGTGACCGCAAGAAAAACATGGAACACTTATGCGAATAAACGTGTGTTTCAAACACTACACGGTGTTGATACAGTTTTCAGTAAAGCAGGTATTCCGATAGATATAACAATTGTTCGCGAAAACATCGAAGACACCTATGGCGGAATTGAGCACATGCTAACCCATGATGTGGCGCTGGGACGGCGGTTTATCACCCGCCCGGGAAGCATGCAGGTGATTAGATATGCTTTCGAAATGGCAAAGCAGAAGAACGCGAAACGCATCACGTGCGGGCACAAGGCGAACATCATGAAAATGACTGATGGACTTTTTTTGGAATGTTTTTATGAAATAGCTAAAGAGTACCCGGAGCTGAAGTCAGATGATAAGATCGTTGATGATTTGGCAATGAAGTTAGTGGTGCGACCCGACGAATTTGATGTGATAGTGCTTACGAACCTGCAGGGTGATATCATGTCCGATTTATGTGCGGGACTGGTTGGCGGACTCGGTTTCGCACCTTCTGCAAACATTGGTGACCACATTTCTATATTCGAAGCAGTGCACGGAACAGCGCCGGACATTGCCGGTAAAAATATTGCTAATCCTACGGCCTTGTTGTTAAGTGGCTTAGCTATGCTGCGGCATCTCGGCCTGACAGAAAACGCGGCTGTCATTGAAAATGCGTTGCTCTATACCTTGGAGCAGGGAGTTCGCACCGGGGATTTTGGCGATCGTTCAAAACCTGCATTGAACACAAGCCAATTTGCAGAAGAGGTAATCAACAATTTCGGCAAAACACCGAAAGTGAATGCAAAAGAGGTGATCCCAAACAAGCCGGGAACACCTGCGCCATTTAAACTGCAGGAAAATTCAATGATGGAATCGCATGAAGGCGAACAGGAAAAAATCGTTGGGGTCGATATGTTCATCGAAAGCAATGAACAACCCGATGAAATAGCGGAAAAATGTTTGCTGCATGGCGGCACCAAATTCAAATTGATAAATATCAGTAACCGCGGAACGCAGGTGTGGCCCTCCGGCTCCAAATACACCAATCTTGTGAATCTTTATAACGTTCGTTTTGAGTCTATCAATGCGCAAAAATTGAATCAACAAGACGTTGTCGGTTTGTATGCAAGTCTTACAGGTGATTTCAAAATTGCGTCTTTCGAGCTGCTCAATATGTGGGGCGAGAAAAAGGGGTTCAGTTTGGCGCAGGGTCAGTAAGAGGTAATCAGCCACAGTGGGCAGCAGCAGTTAAAACCTTCCACATTTGTTCAGCAGATCTCTCCCACGAAAATTCTAAAGATCTTGCGATACCTTTTTTGATGAGATCACTCCTTAGATTCTCATCTTTATAAATCAGCATTAGTTTATCAGCTATGTCCTCTATTTTTCTTGAGTCAAAGTACAATGCAGCATCGCCCGCAATCTCGCAGAGGGCGCTATCCGCAGGTACTAGCAGTGGCACTTCCGTTCTCAATACTTCAGCAGCGAATGTTGCGCCGGACAACACTTTACCCATGTAGACTATTGCATAAGAAGAGGCTGCAACCGGTGCAGGGTCTTCACCGACATCCGACGTCAGCACCACATCGTCCTTATACTTATATGTTTGGAGAAGTTTGGCTACATCACCGCTTTTTTCGACATCTGCAATAAACACCATTTTCATTTCAGACCGTAAACGCTTCTTAAAAATTGAAAATGCCTTGAGAATGTCGATTAAAGCCTTTGCGTCAAAATCGCCGTCATACAAAAAGTATTCTCTTCCTCCGGTGTACTTCTCTTTAACAGAAGTCTTTTCACGGTCGCTTAGCGGTAGAAAGATGTTCCGTGTTCCCGGATAAACAACAGAAGTTTTTTTATCGGACAGCCGGTACCGTTCTGCAACCAGCTTTTTTAGATGTTCAGAAACCGGTATCACGTGAGTCGCTTTCCTGAGAAACTTCGAAGTATATATTTTATAAAACCAATGCAGCCATTTTTTCGTTGAATTTGAGTTCTGAAGGAAAGAAAGATCGTGAACGATCAGGCATTGAGGCATATTGCTCGTTAAAGAACAGGAACCGTCGGTTGACAACAAGACGCCGGCACTAATTTTTTTCAGCATCTTGGGGAGTTTAACGTCTAACCAGTACTTCATGTAAATCGGATTGCGCTGTACCGGTTTTAAAGCATGTAAAACGACGTTGGTTGCTCTAGGATAAGTATTGAGCGCACAATCGGTAAATACATGAAAGGTGTGCTCCGGATGAGCGGTGGCGAGTGCTGTTACTATTTCCTGGGAAAAAATTTTGATCTTCGGCCTTTTTTCATCAAGCAATGCAGCGCTCACCCCAATGTTCATGAAGCCAAAGATAGCTGCTTCGCTACAGAGCATTTATGGGGCAATATTGTTGTCAATTATCAACAAACTCACAAAAAATCTTGTGGAATGAGAGGTAAGTATTGTAAATGTCCGCTTTAACTTTAAGCTTTAGTTGTTTGGTATCCTCTTTGTATCTATTCAACAGTTATTTGCTTCACCCTTAACCCTAGAAACTTTTTATAAACGACCTCTTAGGTGGAAGAGGATGGTGGCTTGTAAAGGGACCTTGTTTCGAGGTCCCTTCTTTTTTTATTCAAACGGTTCCGAAGAGGGAAACGAGTAATTGCGAAAGCCGTCATAATCCAGAGATAATTGGCTCGTGTGAAGCATCCGTGAAATCTTTTGAAACTGGATGATCAGTCATTACATTTGCTCCGATGGACTATAATACTACACGTAATCACCTAAGCATGAGAGAATATGGCCGTCATATTCAGAAGATGGTTGAACATCTCATGACAATTGAAGATAAAGAGCGCAGGCAAAGGAATGCCCAGGTAGTTATTGAACTCATGGGTTTTCTCAATCCACATTTAAAAAACGTTGAAGACTTCAGACATAAACTTTGGGATCATTTGTTTTATATAAGTGATTTTAAGCTCGATGTTGATTCGCCTTACCCTATTCCCAAAAAAGAAACTTACAAATCGAAGCCGGACCCATTGCCTTATCCAAAACGGCATCCGAAGTTTTCACACCTTGGCAAAAATCTGGAGCTTGTCATTGACAAAGCGTTGCAGGAAGAAGATCCTGCTAAACGCCAGGGTTTTGCCAACGCCATCGCTTATTACATGAAACTTGCTTACAACAACTGGCATAAAGACACTGTGCACGACGATGCTATACAAAGCGAATTGACGAACCTCACCAAAGGACAACTTGAATTTACAAACACGCCTTTTGTTAAGGCTTACAGACCACAGCAGGAAACACGAGACAGAAATGGATACGGAAGGCAGCAGCGTGGCAAATTTCAACAACGAAATGGTGGCGGCGGGAACAACAGAAATGACAAACGCAGCGGCGGAAACAAATTTGGTAAAAAGAGATATTGATCTATAAAACAGAACTTCGATTGAAGGTTGATTTTACGTCAACCTTTTTTATTTTCAATTTGGAAGTTCTCATCTCAACTTATTAGAATGGCATCGTTTGAAGTTATTGGCGGTAAAAAGCTCAAAGGCGAAATAATACCGCAGGGAGCAAAGAATGAAGCTTTGCAAGTTATCAGTGCCGCTTTGCTTACCAAAGACAAAGTGATCATCACCAACATTCCCGATATTCTCGACGTTAATAATCAAATAGAGTTGCTGGAGCAGATGAATGTGAAAGTGGAACGACCGGACAGGCACACATGTATCTTTCAGGCAGATGACGTAAACCTGAATTACCTGCGTAGTTCTGATTTCAAAAAAAAGAGCGGAAGGTTGAGAGGCTCCGTAATGCTCGCCGGTCCCATGCTTGCCCGCTACAAAAAGGCATTTATCCCAAAACCAGGTGGTGATAAAATTGGAAGAAGAAGATTAGATACGCACATCATCGGTTTTGAAAATTTGGGCGCTGAATACATCTACTATCCGGAAGACGGTTTTTTCTACTTCACAACGGACGGATTAAAAGGTGCACACATTCTTTTAGACGAACCTTCTGTTACCGGAACAGCAAACATTATTATGGCAGCCGTGCTCGCAGAAGGTACGACGACGATTTACAATGCTGCTTGCGAGCCATACGTTCAGCAGCTCTGCAAAATGCTTACGGGCATGGGTGCAATGATCGGCGGAGTAGGCAGTAATTACCTCACCATTATTGGTGTGGAAAAGCTCCATGGAACGGAGCACCGCATCCTGCCCGACATGATTGAAATCGGTTCTTTCATCGGCATGGCGGCAATGACGCAAAGTGACATTACGATAAGAGATGTCAGTCTGAAAAATTTAGGAGTCATTCCTGAAAAATTTGAGCAACTCGGAATCAAAATCAACTACAACGGCGATGACTTGCACATTCCGGAACAAGATTGTTACGAAATTCAAACCTTTCTCGATGGCGGAGTGCTCACAATTTACGATCATCCCTGGCCGGGCTTTACACCCGACTTACTGAGCATCATTTTGGTTGTGGCGGTACAGGCAAGAGGCTCACTGCTCGTTCACCAGAAAATGTTCGAAAGCAGATTGTTCTTCGTTGACAAGTTGATTGAAATGGGAGCGCAGATTATTTTGTGCGATCCGCACCGGGCGGCCGTTATCGGGCTTGACAGAAAATCAAAGCTTCGCGGCATCAAAATGAGCTCACCCGATATACGTGCAGGTGTGGCACTGTTGATCGCCGCCCTCAGCGCCGAAGGTTTAAGTGTTATCCAAAATATTGACCAGGTGGACAGAGGCTACCAATATATCGATAAACGATTGCGGGAACTTGGCGCAGAGATAAAGCGGGTAGATTAGTATACTTTGATGTTAATAGCATTCGAATTATACGAATCTGGCAAAACCGAATGCCTGAATCCAAAGACGATCTGGTAATTTCCTTTTTCTAATTCCTTCAGCGGAACCAATACTTGAAACGTTTTTTCTTGTTGTGGCAAAAGGTTGTCGGCGGCTGTAAGCGTTTTCACTACATCAGTTGTGACTAATTCGTCTGATCGTTTTACAAAGTAAATCAGCTGAACAGGTACTGCACCGTCAAAATTTAAATTTGTGTTTCGTTGATTCTTTACGATACCAATTATGGTGACAGCATCTTCAGTCCGTTTGGCTGTCGAGATGTCAATGGAAACTCCGTTGTAATAAGAACGAAAGTCGTGAAGATCAGAAATGAAAAGTATTTCTCCAATGGCAGTTTTCAATTGCCTGCTTCCACTTGGTGGATATTTGGTTAACATCAACACATTTTTGTGCTGTAAACTGTCTTCATAGTTCCATAATTCGTACTGAGATTTTTTATGTGCTGTTTCGTAAAGCGCAACTCCCATTTCACCCGAGTAAAATTGATACAATGATGCTTCACGCAGGTTATTTGGAAAAAAAACCGGCCGGCCGGCAGCAATTGATTTAATCTGCGCAGCCCAATTTTCCCGTCCATGGTAGTAATCTTCACCAACTCGCTTGATGCCTACATCAACCAACATAACGAATCGTGCTGCAATGATGATTACCACAAATGGCAGCACCAGATATCGCATTAGTTTTTTTCTCTTTTCGTGATGGTAGAAATATGCTGCGAAATAAAGCAGCGGGAAAACTGCAATTGAAGTCCAGTGAAAATGCACAAAAGCTTTAAAAGCCGTGAACGTGAAGAAGATGAATGTTCCAAAAATTATAAACAACAATGTTCTCTCAAAAACATCTTTTGCTCTTGCAAAAAACATTGTCATAATTAGTGCAGGACTAATCGCAACAATTTGCTGCGAGAAAAATTCGGGCAAAAACCTGAAAGAGAAAGTTTCTGTTCTTCCCTGCAAATGATAGCGCAGTGTGGGAAAGTCGTTTTGGTACTGCCACCACAAATGCGGCAGAAATAACGTGAATGAAATAGCTGCCGCTATCCAAAACCATTTGCTTCTTATTAGTTTCGGATTTGCAATTACGGTGAAAGCAACGACGAGCAGGCCATGATACTTTGAATACATCATTAGGGCAATAGAGCAGCCGATAAAAACCGATGTTTTGAATGATGGATTCTGTAGAAATTTTCTGTAGCAAACCAGAAACAACATCATTGCGAATAGCAGCGGCCCATCGGGGAAGATGATAAAGGAAAAATAATTTAGAAGCGGCGCCGAAATCAGCAGAAGAAAAGTGGTGAAGGAATTTCTTTGCACAGCCGGCAGTAAAGAAAGAAACAACTTCACTGCTGCTGTTAAGCAAACAAGATTGAAGAAGCGAACACCCGTTTCTGCCGGAAAAATTTCTGTGCCCAGCTTCACAAGCAAAGCGATCAGCGGAGGATGATCGTAATAACCCCATTGCAAATGGGTGGTGTAAAACCAGTAATAACCTTCGTCGCTGGTCAGGTCTGTAAACGTGATCTGCAACAAGTTCAATAAGAACCAAAACAGAACAAACAGATTGCTTTTGCTAATAAACACTTCTCTGCTTATCCATCGTAGTGGTAATGTAGCTGCGGACTGTTGCATTTTAATGATCTATCCAAACCAATTTTTCTTCGAGCGGCGTCCGTTTTCCTGCAACCGATGGCACTTCTACCTCACCAATGTAGAAGAAACCCATAAGCTTGTCGTCTTCACCCAAACCGAAAAAAGCTTTCGCCGAGGGCTTGTACGTCACACCTCCGGTGGTCCAGTAACCTCCAAAGCCATAGGCAGTTACTGAGAGGTAAATATTTTGAACAGCGCAGGCAACTGCAGCAACTTCTTCAACCTCAGGAAATTTTTTATTCGGGTCACGCTTCATGCAAATTGCAATAACATGAGAAGCCTTCAGGGGATTGTTCAGCAAATTTTGATAGGTCGCTTCTTTGAAGTTTTCACCGGCTTCTTCCTTGTATTTACTCGCTTGAAAATCTGCAAGCTTTTGCAAACCCGCACCTGTAAACACAACGAAATGCCACGGTTGAGTGCAGCCATGTGT
>JAEZJD010000136.1 GCA_023436425.1 Bacteroidota bacterium
GCTACGCAGAGCGCAATGCTATTAACTCACCGATTCAGGGTACAGCTGCCGATATGATCAAGCTTGCGATGGTGAAGATTCATTATGCTTTCAAAGAGCACAGGTTCAAGTCAAAGATGATCTTGCAGGTACATGACGAGCTTGTTTTTGATGTCACGCAGGATGAGGTGGAACAAGTGCAGCCGGTGATTTTAAATTGTATGGAAAGTGCGCTGAAACTGCCGAACAATGTGCCTGTGGTTGCAGAAGTTGGTGTCGGTGAAAATTGGTTAGAAGCACATTAGTCTTTGTGGTTTGGAGTTTGTAGTAGAAGGAACATGGATCAATTTATCCCAAGGTTAGTTTATTGCTACGACGCCTACTGCGGATGGTGCTACGGGTTCAGCAAAGTGATCTCCAAAATTGCTGCAGAATACGAAGGCAGATTGGAATTTGAGGTACTCTCCGGCGGAATGATTTTCGACGAAAACCCGAAACATATCGGTGCCATCGCAACTTACATCCAGCAGGCATACAAACACGTGGAAGAACGCACTGGCGTTCAGTTTGGACAGGATTACCTATGGCATATTTTCAACCCGGACAAAAGCGATTGGTATCCCGAATCGACAAAACCTGCGATTGCGCTTTGCATATTAAAAGAATATCATCCCGAAAAAGCAGTTTTCATGGCGGCTGATCTTCAGTACGCACTTAACTACGAGGGACGCGACCTCACAGATGATGAAGCTTACCGACATCTGCTGAACAAATACAATATTCCGGAAGAAGATTTTTATCAAAAGTTGCGAAGCGAAGAATACAGGGAAAAAGCTTACTACGAATTTGCTTTGGTAAAACAACTTAACGTCACCGGGTTTCCGACCGTGTTGATACAAGTAAATGATTCAAAATTTTACCTGATCGGCCAAGGCTTCACTGATTATGAAACGCTGAAGGCCCGAATAGATAAAGTGTTGCAGGAAGTAACTGTTTAGCGTTTAGAATTCTTATTGTTCGATAATAAAGAGAAATAAAAAGCCGGCTTACGGGCCGGCTGTTAAATGATTCAATAACATTTCTACTATTGAACCACAACTTTTTGAGTAAACACAGATTGTTTATCTATATCAAACACCTTCACCATGTACACACCTTTGGAATTAGCTTCGTTCAAAGGCAATTCCTGCGTCTGCACTTCGGAGTTTACAGCTACTTTTCTTTGCATCACGCTTCTGCCTAATACATCAGTCAATTCCACTGTATAGTCGCCTTGCGGCACTTTGCTGAATTGAACTGTGATCCTGTTGGTAGTAACGGGATTTGGATAAACTGAAATGAGTTTTGCAAACTTGTCTTCAGCTCTTGCAATCACCGGAACGTCAGCAAACGATTTTCCACCCGTAGAAAGATAGTTTCCGTTGGCAAGATCAGAGCTTTTGTAAACCGAACCTGCTGCAGTGAACGGCTTCGCAGTCCAGGTTTTCGTGTCAACTTTAAACCAGGAGCTTGCATCTGTTGCACTGCTTACAATCAAACCGCCATCGCCATCTACAACAGCGCCGTTGGTAGTAAACGTGGCCGGCAGATTTTGAATGTGTCCCAAATAGGTGGCTACTTTGGTCTGCACATTCACTTTGAAAACACTGTTCGGCGCACTTAAAATAAAGAGATTGCCTTTATCATCTGCAATCATATCGCCGCCAAAAGAACTGCAGCGATTATGGATTGAAATGGCATTGTTTGCAGCATCATCTACCAGTGTGCCCAGCTGCTCGATAACGGGCTTTTTACCTGTAGAAAAACGAACGAACGCAGTTCCATCGTTGTTGATTGCATAGCCGTAACCATCAGGAGCAATCACCATTCTTGTCATAACCTTTGCCTCGTCATTGTGCATGTTACCTAAGCCAGTTAAAGGCTGATCCGTTACGTAATAAACTTTCATTGTGCGCAGATCAATATAACGGAGTTGGTCGACAAACATAGGCGTGAAGTACAAACGATTATGTTCCCTGTCAAATGCTGCAGCAGCAACACCATTGCCGAAAGGTGTTCTCAGAAGATTGCCCCATTTTGCATCTGCAGTTAAAGACAATTCCTTTTTTGACACTGCGTCAAAAACAGTTGTCTTAACGTCGGTGCCGTTCAACAACACGTCTGTGTATTGACCGGTTTGCAGATCGAGTCTGCGCAATGTTGTCCAATTGATGCCCTCTTTAGTCGCATCTGTTATTGCATAGGCAAAACGATCTTGCGCAAAGCTGGAAAGAGCAAAAAATAAGGTGGATAAAATAAAAGTGAAGCGTAAATATCTTCTCATAGACTTCGTTTTAAGGGTTAATGGACAGGGAAATTACAAAAGTTTTTATGGAAGCCAACAGCAGGGCTAACGGTTTTTTTTGAACGGTTGATAATCGATTTGAAATGTTTCCGGTTGGTCTGTTTCCTCTCGCAGAGGTTCACAAGGGCGAAGGGAACCGAAACATTGTTGCGGTAACAGCTGGTAAAGCTTTGTACCTTCTGTTTTCCAAGAAATCATTTCATCACTTACCTGTTTGATAATTTTAGCCGGATTCCCAGCGAGCAAAGAACGGCGTGTAATTTTTTCTCCCTGCCTGATGAAAGCCAAAGCGCCAACGATGCACTCGTCTTCCAACTCAACTTCATCCATTATCACAGCATTCATTCCTATCAGGCAATTTCGTCCAATTGTCGCTCCGTGAATGATTGCACCATGACCAATGTGTGCTGACTCTTTAAGCAAAACCGTAACTCCGGGGAACATGTGAATGGTGCAATTTTCCTGCACGTTGCATCCATCTTCAATAATAATTTTCCCCCAATCTCCGAGCAGCGCTGCACCCGGGCCGATGTACACATTTTTGCCAATGATTACGCTGCCCGTGACAGCCGCCTGCGGATGAACGAAGGCAGTTTCGTGGACGACAGGCTTTATTCCATTGAACTCGTAAATCATGAAGGTGTTGGTTGCTCCTTTTTGACAGCCGGTGGGCCTCTTTTTATTCTGTTGATGACTGCTATCAACCCCCAAATAACGGCTGCAGTTCCAAGAACACCCACTACCACAGCGGCAGCATCGGATCCGTTGCAACTTAAGCCGCAGGCAATGGACAGCACAAGCATCAGGAGACCAGCTGCTGCAATGCAGGCAAGAATGATGTACACGGCATCGCTGCCTTCTTTTTTGTTTCCGGTAATCTTTGCTTTGCCGTATCTGATCAACTGAAATTTAAACTCCTCTTTTATAATGCGTTTTTCCTTTGCGGAAAACTTCGTTTTTTCCCCACTTTTAAATTGCTCCAAAAGCTTTTGCGCTTCAGGATATCGATATCCGGGAGGAGTAACAGGAACGGTTGCGCCAGCGGGTTCATACACATGAATTGGCGTATTCAGCTGTGCGGAAAAACAGATAACCATTAAAAAGCCGGATGTTGCCACAACGCCGTCACACGTTTTTCTCCATACATAATTTTTTACTGATCTGAATCCGGGATAAGCAGCACAAGCAGTGAAAAATATAAGTATCAGCAAATAAATGCATAACTGAGAGAGTTCAATACCTGCCGCTATAAGTTGTTGTCCTAAAAACCAAGCAATAACGAACAAACAGCAGCGTGAAATAACAATCAATATTCGGGCGGACACAGGATGAAGCTTTTCCCAGTACGACAATTGAAGCATAACAGTGATTTTGGTCTGATGAAAATAGAGAATTTATTTTCAATACGCACAAGTTCGCGAGCAAATCACCTCTGCGTTTTGACTACTCTCTCCATCCCAACTGATCGAGAATGAAAGCGTATTTCAACGCAGTCAATTTTTGCCTTTCGAATCTCCCCGATTGACCACCGTGTCCGGCGCCCATTTCCACTCTGAAGAGCACTGGATTCGTACCTAAGTTATTTTCCCGAACCTTCGCCACCCATTTGGCAGGAGAGAAATATGGGACTTGTGTGTCGTTCAACCCGCCAGTGGCAAGAATTGCCGGGTATTTTGCAGGTTTCACATTATCAAGTGGTGACCAGCTCAACATGTACTGGTAAAATTTTTCGTTGTTTGGATCGCCCCATTCTTCGTATTCCAAAGTGGTTAATGGAAGGTCTGTGTTAAACATGTCGGTAATTACATCCATCCAGGGCACTTCGGCAATGACTCCTTTAAAAAGATCCGGACGCATATTGGTGACTGCTCCCATAAGCATTCCGCCTGCGCTGCCTCCGTTGATGAACAGGTTTTCTTTCGATGTATAGTTTTCATTAACCAGGAACTGAGCGGCGTCTATGAAATCTGTGAATGTATTTTTTTTCGTAAGCACTCTCCCGTTTTCATACCATTCCCGTCCCATTTCTTGTCCACCGCGGATGTGTGCTATGGCAAAGCTGATGCCCCTGTCAAGTAAACTAATAATGCTCGAATTAAAATACGGATCGGTGCTGGCACCATACGAACCATAAGCATAAAGCAACATTGGATTACTTCCATCTTTCCTGAACTTATCTTTCCTGTACACAAGTGAAACTGGCACTTTGGTCCCATCCACGGCTGTTGCCCAGAGACGTTTCGTTTCATACAACTTCGAATTGAAGCCTCCTCCGACTTGTTGCTGTTTTAATAGCTTCCTATCACCATTATTTAAATTGAATGAATAAGTAGTCGCCGGTGTAGTGAGAGATGAAAAGTTGTAACGGATACTGTCAAGTGCATATTCGTCGGTCGGCGTGTACATGCTGGCGACATAGGCGTCTTCCCCAAAATTCACTTTTCTCCATTTGTTTGCTCTTCTATCGAAATATTTTATTTGAGTGAGCCCGCTCTCCTTCGTTTGTAGCACATAAAAATTTTTGAATACCTCGAAGTCTTGCAAGAGAGCTTTTGGGTCGTGTGGTATCAGGTCCTTCCAACTATTGATTCCCGGGTTTTTGATGGGCGCGACGACCACTTTGAAGTTCTTTGCATCTTTATTTGTGTAAATGTGGAATACATCTCCTTCAAAATAGTCAGGCTGATATTTAATTCCAGCCTGCCGCGGCTGAATTAAAACCGGCGATGCCAACGAATAGTTTGCATCGAGGTATCTGAACTCGCTTGTATTTGTGCTGCCTGAGCCAATGAAAATGTACCGGCTGTTCTTTGACTTTGAAATGCCGACGGAATAAGTGCTGTCCTTTTCCGTGTAAATGATTTTGTCCGTTTTTGGGTCTGTCCCTAAAGCGTGTTGCATAACCTGGTAGCCCCTCACTGTCGGATCATTTACAACATAATATACGCTCTTGTTATCATTTGCCCACACAATGTTTCCAGTTGCATTTGAAAGCCGATCACCTAATTCAGCACCAGTTGTAAGATTCTTAAAGTAAATGGCAGATCGTCTGTCGCCCGAGGTATCAATCGCATAAGCTACATAATTATTTGCCGGACTGGCTGCCCAACCTCGCACGAGATAAATTTGGTGTCCCTTTGACAGCGTGGGCACATCCAAAACAATTTGTTCTTTATCATTCAGATCTTTCTTCCTAACGTAATATGGATATTGTTTCCCTTCTTCAAACCGCGTGTAATACCACCAGCCATTTTCTTTTGTTGGCAAAGACTCATCCCTGCCGGGAATGCGAGCCACCAGTTCATTGTAAATTTTTTTCTGCAAGCCCTCGGTATGCTTCATATACGCCTCTGTGTAGGCGTTTTCCGCTTTCAAGTGTTCAATAACTTCTGGATCTTTTGGATTGCTCATCCAGAAATAATCGTCTGTCCTTTGCCTGCCATGCTCAGTAAAAATTTTTGAAACCTTTTTTGCAGCCGGTGGATTTGATTGTGCTATAAGAGATTGATAAAAAATAATAGCAAACAATGAAAAGCAGATTTTTGAGTACATGTGGAAGGATTTAAGCAGTTGAATTTTTGAAAATAGGAAATTAGATCAACTTTTCCCCGGTTCTGAAGCATGTTCCTTTAAAAAGTGCAACCTGTTCATCTTTTTGATTTGACACCGTAATAAGATAGACACCTGTGCTTTTCCCGTTGTGCACTTCTCTTGCTTCCGCAATCAGCACATCGTTTACATGAACTGCCTTCGTGAACGTTATCGTGACGTCGAGCGCTACAGATAAATTATTTCGGTTATTACAGGCAAATGCAAATGCACTGTCCGCAAGAGAAAAAGGAATTCCGCCATGAACTATACCAAAGCCATTCACCATTTCTTGTCGTATAGTCATTTTCACACGGCTGTATCCTTCCTTCACTTTCAGCACCTCCAGTCCCATCCACCGACTAAATTCGTCGTGATCCATCATGTGAGAAACAACATCCTGCGGCTGCACCATAAAACATTATTGTATGAAGTTAGTTGAGGCTTTTATATGCTTCACAGCGTCAAACAAAGTGTCAAGATCCTGTTGGCTGTTCATAGCATTAATTGAATACCTCAGGTACACTTTACCATCCTGCCTCATTACCGGTATCTGAATGTTGTATTGTCCAAAAAAATAGTCGTGCAACTTTTCAGGTTCCTGCGTCGTTATTTCGGCACTGTACATCTGCAACGTGAAATTGTCGTTCACAGGTGCTATTGGTTGTGCATCCAGCAGGTCGCAAAGTGTTGATGCATTGTCCTGAACTATTTTCCTGCATCCGCAAGCGACGTTTTCCCAATCATAGTTCTGCATAAAACTTATAGACTCAGGAACTGTTAGAAATGCAGAAAAATCTCTGGTGCCCTGCATCTGGTGATAGTCAATAAACTTTGAAGATGATGGAAACAATGCATTATATCCCCAACTGACGACAAGCGGATCAAACAACTGCTGGAGCTCGTTTTTGACATACAAAAACGAGCAGCCTTTGGGTGTCATCATCCATTTATGGCAGGCACCTGTGTACATATCTGCATTTAGCTGTTCCAGATCGAGCGGCACCTGGCCGGGTGCGTGAGCTCCGTCTACAAAAGTTAAAATACCCTTCTCTCTCGCCAACGCACAAACTTCCTCAACAGGCAACCGAAGTGCAGTGCTGCTGGTGATGTGAGATATGAAAATCAGTTTAGTTTTTTCCGTTACCCCCGAAAAAAATTGTTGCAGAAAATGTTCTTTATTCTCAATCGGAAATTTTATAAGCTGACGCTTGTAAATCGCACCAACCTTTTTGCAGTAATAATCCCAGGTTCTATCGCAGGCGCCGTATTCGATATTGGTTGCAAGAACTTCATCGCCATTTTCCAACGGAAAACTTTTGGCGATAATGTTTACTGCGTAAGAAGGGTTGGTAACAAAAACGAGATCATCGGCGGGTGCGTTAATGTATTCTGCCAAAGCGTTTTTCGAAGACTGCAAGTACTTCGGTCCCGTTGCTGTAATGAACTGCACCGGTTCCTGCTCAAGCTCTAATTGATACTGCTGATATCTCTCAAACACCGGTTTCGGGCAGGCGCCAAATGACCCAAAGTTTAAAAATGTAATGCCGGGACGAAGCAGAAATTGAGACCGCAAATTTTTCTGTTGATCATTCATATCTATTCTCCTCTAAAATTTGGCTTTCGCTTTTCGACAAACGCCTGAACTCCTTCTTTGTAATCTGCCGTCAAACCGGCACGCTCCTGCAGCAGTTCCTCGTCGTGCAGTTGATCCGCATAGTTATTCAACAAAGAATTTGTCAGCGCCAGTTTTGTTAGCGCAAGCGCTTTCGTAGGCATTTGAGCCAGCGTCGATGCAAGTGACAGCGACTCTTCTTTAAAAG
>JAEZJD010000183.1 GCA_023436425.1 Bacteroidota bacterium
TCCAAAAAGCCCCCCTGTGAGCAATCCCAACCAGAAACTTCCCTGTAGTGAAAAAATGTAAGCCTGTGTGTCCTGTACTTCCTTGCCCAAAAGAAATAAGGCGAGGATTTTATAGCCTAAAACAAAGCCGATGAGAAAGTTAATCAGTAGCTCCCGTTTAGTTGCGGGCCTACCAACGGTCAACTTTGTATCGGTCGGTTTTAAAAGTCCCTGCTGACTTTTTCTTCTCAGCTCGCGACTGAGCAGTGCCGCAGCAACTATAAAGGCGATGGCAACAAAAAAGCCAAACGAATTAATAAACCTGAGGAAAGAAATTTTTACACCGAACCAATCTTCAAAAACGTAATACAGGTTTGGATACATGAATTAAGTTTAAAGTTCAAAGTTTAAAGTTCAAAGTTGCTCCCGCAAAACTTTCCTCCAAACTTCAAACTCCAAACTTAGTTCTTAGTTGCAATACTCATCGAATGCTGCAATAAGATTTTGAGCAACCATTTGTGCAGAACGTCCTTCGATGTGGTGGCGTTCGATGAAATGAACCAGCTCTCCATTCTTAAACAACGCGATAGATGGAGAAGACGGCGGATAAGGAAGCAAGTGCATGCGCAATGTCTTCACTGCATCTATATCATATCCTGCAAAGGTTGTTGCAAGGTAGTCGGGTTTTTTAGACGTGTTCGCAACAGCCATCAGCACCGCAGGTCGGGCAGACCCGGCGGAACATCCGCACACGGAGTTAATCATTACAAGCGTAGTGCCTTCCTTTTTCAATTGTTCTTCAACATCACTGCTGGTCAACAATTCCTCGAACCCATTCTCGGTCAGTTCTTCTTTCATTGGCTGCACTATTTCTACTGGATACATAGTCAAAAATTTTTTTGCAAAGTTAGCGACAAGAAGTGCACGTAGCGGATTAAAGTTCAAACATTATGTCACCTGTAACAGCAGAAACATGCTTGATTGACAGCTTTTGTTGCATGGTACATCGTTTGGGATTGCATGGATACAAAACATTTCACCTAAATGATTTTTCTATGACAATTATAACCTACAGAAAAGATCCTCAGACATTGCGGTTTAACAAATCGCTAAATGGAAATGTCGGTCAATTTGCGTCTTTATATAAAGAAAAGCAACCGAGCATTCCGGTAAATATTTCAGAAACAGAAACGGACTTAGTGTTAGAAGTGATTGCACCGGGGCTGGCGAAAGAAGATTTTAAAATAAGCATGGATAAAAATCTGTTGACGATAACAGTGGACAAGGAGAATGAAGCGGCTAAAGAAAATGTAAAAACTATTTTGCGTGAATACAATTTCCGCTCGTTCGAACGTTCTTTTACTTTGAGCGAAAACGTAGACCAGGAAAGGATTTCAGCAAAATATGTTAATGGTATTTTGACCTTAAACTTTGGCAAGAAAGATGCAGTCAAACCATTGAAAAAAGAAATAAAGATCTCGTAAACACATTCATATATTTCTCATAAGCAGTTGGTTTTGGTTTAACGCCCCCGATGTCTATCGGGGGTTATTTTTTTGTACAACTACTAGTATTCCACCTACTTCACAAAAAATAAAAATGCCGGCTGTTATACCGGCATTCTTAATTCAAGCATAGATTCAATTTACTTCACTTCTTCAAATTCAGCATCTGTAACATTTTCTCCTGCTCCGCCGTCACCTTGCTGTTGTGACTCGTTACCGTCCGCGCCTGGCTGAGGGCCACCGTTGCCTTGTGTTGCTTTGTACATTTCTTCACTTGCTGCCGTCCACGCTGTGTTCAGCTCATTTACTGCTGCATCAATTTGATTTAGATCCTGGCTTTTATGTGCTTCCTTTAATTTGTTCATCGCAGCCTCTATCGTTCCTTTCTTATCAGCAGGTATTTTATCGCCGTAATCCTTCAATTGTTTTTCGCTTTGGAAAATGAGACTATCAGCCTGATTCATCTTCTCCACTCTTTCTTTTTCCTTCTTATCATTAGCTTCGTTTGCCTTGGCTTCGGCTTTCATCTTTTCCACTTCATCTTTACTCAACCCACTACCTGCTTCAATACGAATCTTTTGCTCTTTGCCTGTGCCTTTGTCCTTCGCCGTCACGTGTAAAATACCATTGGCATCAATGTCGAAGATGACTTCGATCTGCGGAACACCGCGCGGCGCCGGTGGGATGCCGTCGAGATTAAACATACCGAGGCTCTTGTTGTCTTTTGCCATTGGACGTTCGCCCTGCAGCACATGTATTTGAACACCCGGCTGATTGTCCGAAGCTGTTGAAAATACCTCCGATTTTTTTGTAGGAATTGTTGTGTTAGAGGCAATCAACGTCGTCATAACGCCACCCATCGTTTCTATGCCAAGGCTTAATGGCGTTACGTCGAGCAATAACACATCCTTCACTTCTCCGGTTAACACAGCACCCTGAATAGCAGCACCGACTGCAACTACTTCGTCGGGGTTCACGCCCTTGTTTGGCTTTTTGCCAAAGAATTTTTCAACAATCTCCTGCACTTTCGGAATACGTGTGGAACCACCCACCAGAATCACTTCATCAATTTGAGACGCAGACAAACCTGCATCTTTCAATGCCTGTTCGCAGGGGCGTAAGCAACGGTCAAACAAGCTATCTGCTAATTGCTCAAATTTTGCACGAGTCAATTTTTTCACGAGGTGTTTAGGCACACCATCAATTGCCGTGATGTATGGCAAATTGATTTCCGTTTCGGACGAAGAAGACAATTCAATTTTTGCTTTTTCAGAAGCCTCTTTCAGACGCTGCAAAGCCATTGGGTCTTTGCGCAAATCAACGTTCTCTTCTTTGCGAAATTCTTCTGCAAGCCAATCCATGATAACCTTATCGAAGTCGTCACCACCAAGGTGGGTGTCACCGTTGGTTGACTTTACTTCAAACACACCATCACCCAACTCGAGCACGGATATGTCGAACGTACCACCACCCAAATCGAACACAGCCACGTGGTGATCTTTTCCACCCTTATCGAGTCCGTAAGCGAGTGCTGCAGCCGTCGGTTCGTTCACGATACGACGAACATTGAGACCAGCAATTTCACCGGCTTCTTTTGTCGCCTGCCGCTGTGCGTCATTGAAGTACGCAGGCACTGTAATTACTGCCTCTGTCACTTCCTGTCCGAGGTAATCTTCCGCCGTTTTCTTCATTTTTTGAAGAATCATGGCAGAAATTTCCTGAGGAGTGTACAATCTGCCATCAATATCTATGCGAACGGTATTATTGTCACCTTTGGTTACTTTATAGCTCCAGTGGCTGATTTCTTCAGAGACCTCATCGTATCTGCGCCCCATGAAACGCTTCACACTCATGATGGTGTTTTGCGGATTGGTAATCGCCTGGCGCTTGGCTGGGTCTCCCACTTTGCGTTCGCCATTTTTCAGGAAAGCCACTACGGACGGTGTAGTGCGGCGACCCTCGTCGTTAGCAATCACCACCGGCTCATTACCTTCCATCACAGCTACGCAACTGTTGGTCGTACCTAAGTCAATACCAATTATTTTTCCCATTGATTATTTTTTTTGAGTTCAATATTGATTATCAATGATTATGCCCACAGGATTAGAAGTGCAATTTTGGCAGGAGAATAATTGAATTAGCAGGTTCGGTTTGCAGTTACTGCTTTTTGAACTTAGCTCCGTTGAAACGATTGGCTTTCGTGTGTCAGGACCCTTGTGCTGCAACACGGTATTCAACATTCGACGCTTGTCCGCATGATTTCGTTGTTTACGTTGTTCAACCCCGATGTGCCAAGTTGATTTACTATTGTGCTTGCATTGTTTTCATTTTTATTTTTACGGTTTGCATTGTCCCTCTCCATCAATTCCATATCACTTGTTCAATTCAAAAACTATCTCGGACAGGAGTTTACATTTTCTGAACGCATTGTTGGCATTTGCGGCAGAAATGGCGTAGGTAAAACAAATCTTTTGGATGCCATTCATTACCTGTGCTTCACTAAAAGCTATTTTACGCGTAGTGATCAAATGAATGTGCGCAATGGTGATATCGGCTTTAGAATTGAGGGAATGGTGACTTTGAATGACGCAACCGAAAAAGCCGTTTGCGTTTTGCGGGAGTCGGGAAAAAAGGAATTTTCTGTGGATGGCGAGCTTTACACGAGGTTTTCAAAACATATCGGCAGATATCCGTGCGTTGTTATTGCACCCGACGATATTCAATTGATCATTGGGGCCAGTGAAGAACGGAGAGGCTTTCTCGACACTATTATTTCTCAAATTGATGCGGTTTACCTGCAAAGCCTGATCAATTACACCAAGATTTTACAGCAGCGGAATTCTTTTTTGCGCAACATGTACGATGGTTTTGGAAAGGATATGTCCGTGCTGGATGTGCTGGATGAACAGCTTGCCAAAGAAGGCAATTTGATCTTTAGGAAACGACAGGAGTTTGCCGGAAGATTTCTGCCGATGGCAATGAAGTTGTATCACGAAATTGCCCAACGAAGCGAAGAGATAAGCCTGACATACGACACTGAGATGCTTGAAATTTCAATGGACGATCTTTTGAAACTTAACCGGCAAAAAGATTTGTTGGTTCAACGCACATCTGGTGGCATTCACAAAGATGACTTGCTCTTTCATTTGAAAACGCGAGCTTTTAAATCAATAGCATCGCAAGGTCAGAGAAAAAGCCTTCTGTTTGCGCTGAAACTTGCCGAAGTAGAAATCATAAAACGGGAAAAGACCGTGTCACCTCTCCTACTGCTTGACGATGTGTTCGAAAAGCTGGATGAAGAACGAATCAACAATCTACTTCAGCGGGTTTCATCCGACGAGAACATGCAGATTTTTATCACAGATACAAATTGTTTGAGGCTCCGGAACGAATTAGACAAATTGAATAATCCGTTCGAAATTATTACGTTGTAAACAGATCAGGGAAGTTTTTCGTAATGAGTTTTGCAGGCAATAACAATGATTTCTTCTTTTGTAACTGTGTAAACCAGGCGATGCTCGTCCGATATTCTTCTGCTCCAATACCCTTTAAGTTCTCTCTTTAATGGTTCAGGTTTGCCTAAACCTGAAAATGGATTTTCTAAAGTTGACGTGAGCAACTCAATTATCTTCTTAACAATTTTAAGGTCCACCCTGGACCAGAATTCCAGGTCCTGCACTGCGTTTTTTTCAAACACCAGTTTTCTCATCTCCTGCTTCGTTGAGATAGCTTACTATTTCATTAATTGTGTACTCCTTCAAATTTTTTCTTTCATTCACGTTTTCAATCGAAGATAGCAGTCGTTGCTTTGTTTCTTCATTATTGAAAAGGAACTCTGTTTCATCTTCTTCATCTTCATAAATATGAACTGCAATTCTTTTCCCCTTAAAAGATGTTTTTATAAAATCTATTAAGCTGTTATTTATTTCATCTGCTTTTGTACGAACTAATGTTTCCATTGGAAGCTTTTACATAAAGTTACTGAACCTCTAAAACTATTGTGATTTGCACTTATATTTTATGTTTACGTTCTGTCACAATGTCAATCGCAAAAGAAAGCAGCTTGAAAATATTTTCAGGAGAAATACAGTTGCGTTCAATTACCTGTTTAAAATTTTACCTTCGTCTGGTGGCACACTATTCTATTCAGGATGCATTAAAGCAGTTCCTCAATCAGAGCCAGCTCAAAGGCTCCATGCAATCGTTTCAAATTGAAGAAATATGGGAATCTGTGATGGGAAAAACCATTGCCCGATATACCGAGAGTCTGAAGGTTATTAATAAAACGCTTTTTATTACCACGCACGTTGCCCCGCTCAAACAGGAACTTGTGTACCAAAAGGAAAAAATAAAGCTCCGCGTGAACGAAGCTTTAGGTGAAAATATTATTGAAGAAATCGTGATTCAATAATACAGCGGATAAGCAGGCATTTCATCTTCCACGCTGCTTAAGGTTTTGTTTTGTGCAAGCATCCTTTGTGCCAGGTCGTGAGCAGAAATCACGCCTTTGAAATCAAAATCATCGAAGATCACTATGTGTTTTGCCCCGTACTTTTCCATCAGTTCAAGGCAATACTCAAGTGAATTATCGCTGGTAGCAACCGGCAATGTCCGTGTCATAAACTCCTTCACTCTTATTTTATTCAAGGGTCTATCATCGAACAGAACTTTAGCTGCGATGTCGTGTTCCGTGATTACACCCTGAAAACGATCATCTTCCATAGCAATGAGAAACTCAACGTTTTCGCAGGACATTTTGTAAAGTGCGTCACTCACCCATGCAAACTGGGAAATAGTGTTGAACTGCGGATACCGGCGGCTGAGCGCATCTGATACTTTCTCCATAGAAGTTTTTTTGTGGTGGAACAATGGTTTTTCTATGGACGGCTTGTGTCATAAATTTAAGGAGAAACTTGCTGCCGCTAAAATTTTTCTTGTCAGAGTCGCACACGAGGATCAACGATGCCGTACAAAATATCCGCGAGTATGTTGATGAGGACGAAGAACGTTGCCGAGATCAAAACAGATCCCATCACTACGGGAAAATCCAGTTTTTCAAGCGCATCAACGGTTACTTTCCCAATGCCCTTCCAACCAAAAATATATTCGATAAAAAAAGCGCCAGCCAGCAACTCTGCAAACCAACCGGTGATCGCTGTGATGACCGGATTTAATGCATTGTGTAAGCCGTGCTTCCAGATCACCGCTTTCTTGCTTAATCCTTTTGCGTAAGCTGTTCTTATGTAGTCCTGATCGAGCACATCGAGCATGGCGCTGCGTGTCAGTTGCGTGATGATCGCCAGCGGACGAATCCCCAAGGTGATAGCCGGCAGTATTAAATTTTGCAACGTAAGTCGCTTATTTCCTTCCTGGTCAATGTCAAACCAGCTGCCTGTGAGGTGAAGCCCCGTCCAGTCGGTGAGCAAAAAGCCAAACACATAAGCAATGATGATTCCCATGAAAAACGATGGAGCAGATATGCCGATAATGCTTGAGAAGACTGCTGATGTATCCACCCACGTATTTTGTTTTACCGCGGCGATTACTCCGAGCGGAATGCCAATGACCGTGGCGATAAACATGGCGGCAATGGCAAGCAATAATGTTCCGGGCAATGCTTCCAGCAAAATATCACTCACTGATTTTTTTGTTTGATACGACTGCCGCAGATAAGGCAATTTTATTGCAAAAGTTTTTTCTCCACCAATAAAAAAGCCTTTAAGATCTTTCTTCTTAATGTCTTCGCGTGAGTGAACGCTCAGCGGCGAAAGATCATTGAGATAAAAAATGAACTGCTTCCATTTGGGCTGATCGAGATAAAGCTCTTTTCGAATGTTTTCCTGGGTGGCAGCATCACCCGTTTGTCCCATCACCAGCCGTGCGGGATCTCCAAATCCCTGGAATAATACAAACACAAGCACGACCACGCCGATGAGTACCAGCAGCCCGTAAAACGCCTTCTTGAGACCAAATTGGAGCACTTATCAAATTTAAAACTTTCCGGAGGAGAGATACTTTGCAGCATCTTTTAAATTGTTCTTACTGTACTTCTGAACCACTGTTCCTTTTTTCAAAAACAACAATGTTGGATTTGTCCGCGCCACCGTTCGCACCACAGTAAAATCAGCATCAAAATATTGCGCTCCCTGAATTCCGCGTCCCTCCATAATTGGCTGCCACGTTTTCAATGAGGGCGACGCTACATACACTGGAATGTTTTTCTGCTGTGCCGTCGCAGCGATGGATTTAAAATCTTCCAGCCATGACAGGTTATCCGGCGCCTGGCAGAAAAGCACCAGCGCAACAGGTTGTTGCAGCACTGCTTCTGCGGAGTCGGCACCGGAGGCGCCTGCGAGTGAGAAGCCCTTGATCTTCGGTTCTGCATTGCCCTTGCGCACCACTTTATCAATCCGGTCAATGTATTTGTACGTGGTAAAATCCGGAGGCAAACTCTCCGGAGCAAACTCGTACCGTTTGCCATTTTTTTCATAAATGAAACGGATGGCAATGCTGTCCGGAACAGAGCCCGGCGGCGCTTTCGTTTGCTCTGAAATATTGTTTCCTTTTTTGAACGGCAAACAATCAACCGGAGGAAGATAGTTCAACGCGTACCATTGCAGGACAAGCGATAAAATCAGCGAAATAACCAATACGGAACTGCGTACAAACGGAGCAAAAACCGGATAAATATGGCGCTGACCGATAAGCAAAAAGATGATTAATACCAGCAGCGCAATATCTTTCATGAAAGAAGCAAATGGGGTAATCGGCAGACAGTCGCCAAAGCAGCCGCAATTCGTGAATTTGCCGGACAAATATGCGTAGCCGGTTAAAAATGTAAAGAAGATAATCAGCAATAGAAGCAGGTATAGTATGAATTTTTTTTGCCAGCCGATCAGCAGTGCGATACCTGTCACAATTTCAAGCGTGATCATAGTCACAGCTAACGGTAAAGAGTAGCCGTGCAAAAAGTTGAAGATGTTGATCAACGGAGTTTTCAGGAAGAAGTGACCCGCGGCAAGGCTGCCCGACCACAACTCAAAAAACTCTTCCATTTTGTAGGCAAGTCCCAGCGGATCATTGGCTTTTACAAGCCCTGAAACAATAAACAAAACAGCGACCAGGATTTGTATTATCCGCACAGCAGTTCTCATGAGTGTTGTTTTTGGTTCATCAAAATCAATGCAAATACTGAGTAGTTAATTATGTCCAGGTAATTTGCATCCAAACCTTCGCTCGCAAGTGTTTGACCTTCGTTGCCGATTATCTGACGCATGCGCTGAAGTTTCATCAATATCAGATCGACAAAGCTTTGTTGGCTCATGTTGCGCCATGCTTCACCGTAGTCATGATTCTTGCTGCGCATTAAATGCTTTGCGGTTAAAAAATGCCTATCGTATTGTTCGGTGGCGAAACCGGCATCCAGCTCTTCGGGATCGTTTTCGGTAAGCTCCAGTTGAATTAAACCGATCAGCGAGTAATTAATTATGCCAACGAACTCCGACGAAATATGGTCTTCGACCATCTGTGTCCCGATTTCCTGAATATTTCGTATCCGTTGTGCTTTGATGTAGATCTGATCGATAATTGAGATCGGTCGCAGCACCCGCCACGCCGTACCATAGTCTTTGGTTTTTGTCACGAAAATTTTGCGGCACTGTTCCACTACCGCATCATATTGTTCATTAGTATCCATTGGCGAAAATTAACGGTACGAATTAAAGCGAATTACCTGAATTATTCACTTGCTTCCAAATTTGTTACAATGATCGAACATAGATAAGTTTTCTAAATTCGTTTCCCTTACGGATATGTACACACTTAACTGCAATGGCAAGTTGCTCGAAATAGCTGAACCGCTGGTGATGGGTATACTGAACATCACTCCTGATTCCTTTTATTCCGGCAGCAGAATAGCTGCTGACGACGTGTTGCGGAATGCGGAAGAAAAAATAAGACAGGGCGCCGCAATACTTGATGTAGGCGGACAAAGTACGCGACCGGGCAGTGAAAGATTAAGTGCAGATGAAGAATGCTCCAGGGTGATTCCTGCTGTGGCAAAGATTCATAAAAACTTTCCTGATCAAATTATTTCAATCGACACTTTTTATGGCAAGGTGGCTCAAGAAGCAGTGCATGCCGGTGCATCAATTGTAAACGACATAAGCGCCGGAACGCTTGACGATTCACTGATACCAATCGTTGCGCAATTAAAAGTTCCTTACGTGCTGATGCACATGAAAGGCACACCGCAAACGATGCAGCAGCATCCGCAATACCGAAATGTAACGCTTGATGTTTTTCACTTTTTGAATTTTAAAATAAAGGAACTACATCAAGCAGGTATCCACGATATCATTGTTGATCCGGGGTTTGGGTTTGGAAAGAATGCTGCGCACAATTTCCAGCTGCTTCGTGAGCTTTCATTTTTTAAGCAATTACAAAAGCCGGTGATGATTGGTCTGTCAAGAAAAGCTTCCATCTACAAAACTTTGAACACGACAGCGGAAGAAGCATTGAACGGCACTACAGTTTTAAATACGATCGCGTTGTTGCACGGAGCATCAATTCTTCGGGTGCATGATGTGAAGCAGGCTGTCGAGGCAGTAAAGCTGGTGCGGGAAATGAGGGAGATGTAAGTAATTAGTGATGAGTGATCAGCGATGAGTGATGAGTAAATGGGTGAAGTGATCAATATTTAATATTAAGTGCGAAAAGCCTCAGACGCGTTCTTCACGATTATCCAGTTCACTTCTGATGTCTTTTATCCTTTGCCAGAGGATGGACAATGTTGCGTGGTTGGCTCCTTTTGAAAGTTCGTCAGCAAATGTTTGTTCCAGTTGTTGCAGCTCGACCGTAAGCTCCTGCAGTTTGGCTGTCTTCAAATCGTTCATGCGCCGCCATTAGCAAAGCGGCTGCCACAGGTACTCTGCAGCTACCTTTTTTTGACGAAGATCAAGAAGACAGCTTCCGTCATTATCGAAAAAAAAGGCTTGCCGAAGCAAACCTTTCATGAAAATATCATCAGGTTCTTACTCCGGGCACTTTACAAGGTCCTGAACATGTCCTTTTTCGGAGGCGCCATAATTATCAACCACCGACGCCTGATCGTCTGTGTCGAGTGCGTTCAGATTGCCGACCAGAGCCTCTGCTGCAGCGAGGGCGCTGTTGGCAGAAGTGAAGCCATTAACCTTAGCAACCATGATAGCCTGCGCAAGACGCACCAAGGCACCATATCCACTATTGCCGCGATTGTAGCTGAGCAAAGAGCAGAGTTGTTGGTGAGTATACGTTACCGCACCTATGTTCATCGACATAGGTAAATCTTCGCAAGTGAGGTCTTCTAATTGCTTGTACGTGCAGCCGCCGCATGCATCAACTGTTATGTTTTGAGGCGCCGCCTCTCCTCTCAGATTTCCACCTGTGTAAACCGTTCCAGTAAGGGTGTAAGTACCCGCGGCCAGGTGTGTTGTTACCGACATACCGCTGCCACCAGTGTATGAAGCTACTGCACCATTTTCATTGCTAATAGTCAATGTTATCACGCCATCGCCGGCGGTAATCGCATTGTTGTTCTGATTAAAGCCGGTCAGTGTAAACTGTTGCTCATCACACATGTTTTTATCCGTGGCTATTTGAACAGACCAATTAGCTTCCGGTCCACCGGATGCTGCCGGCTTTGCAGCCTTTGCGTAGCTGACAACCGAAGGGATTAATTCTGTCTTTTGACAAGCGAAAAACGATACGGTAAAGAGTAGAAAGATGCTGATACGGAAAATGTTTGTTGTTTTCATCTTATAGATTTTAAGGTTTAAAAACGGATTACAGCTGCCGGAGCAGAGCGCTAAAACAACAAGAAGACAGGGGAAAAATAGAATAACCTGTTTTCATGAGTACTGTTTCAACGTGGTTATTCAGGAATTGGTAGGGCTTTCGGAGGAGTTGGAGCGTGCAAAGATAATGATTGATTTGAATCAGGCAAGTTTCATGCATCTACCGGTCAGTAGTAACCGTACTTACACACAAGAGGAACGTTAGCTGTCCAAAAGAAATCATCAGACGCTTTCAGAACAGAATGTGCTCTTCAGGAAACTTCAAACCCTAACGAAAAAAGGTCCGCCGAAGCGAACCCTTTCATTTTTTTATTATCGTTGTCGTTTACCTGCTCAGCAATTTGCCGGTGGCATGCTGCCCGTTCAGCGTCACCCTGTAAATTAGTGTGGACCGCTGGTTGGCCGGTATGGACACTTCAAACGTTTGGGACCCCTGAACAAATTGTCCTTCGAACACCGTTTTCATCTTTTGCCCCAAAATATTAAACAACTCGAGACTACCCCTGCCGCTTTCCGGTGCTGTTACAACAAATCGTATCCGATCGTTATAAGGATTCGGGAAAGCGGTAACTGTGGCTTTGTTTTCGGGAATTACGATCCTTTGCGTCTGCAACTCTTCAGCAGCACCGGTCACGTTATTCACGGAACCTGCGGGCTGTTCTCCTGCGCATGAAGTTGTAACTGTACAGGTAGGATCGGCGGTTCTGCGCACAGTTATGCTGTAACCTGCTCCTGCAGCAAAAGAGAAGTTGGGACTATTTTGCCAGTGTTGTCCATTATCGTTGCTAAACTGGAATTCGGTGTTTGTATATGTTCCGCCTCCTGATATTTCTACCGTCAAACTGCCTGTTGAAGAGGAGCAACTTGGATATACAGTTACCCTTACAGAAGGACCTGGCGGGCTACCCAATGCAGCAATGATGGTTGTGTTCGATGCATTGGTACAGGTATGATCCGATTTCCTTTGCACGGTAACGGTGTGAACGCCTGCAGACACTGACCATCCGTTTACCGGATATGCTCCAAATGAGCCGTTGTCCAATTTATAGTCCAGTGTTCCGTCTTCTGTCAGCGTAATTTTTCCACCCGGTGCTGCGCACGTTGGCTGAGTGACACTAAGCGACGGAGCCGATGGAGCACCCAATGCCCCAATTATTGTTGTTGCCCGGAAGTTCGTGCATGTATTGTCCGACTTCCGTTCCACGGTAATCGTGTGAACACCGGCAGATATAGACCATCCGTTTACGGGATAAGCACCAAATGATCCGTTGTCTAATTTATAATTCAGCGTTGCATCTTCGGTCAGCGTAATAGTGCCTGATGTGGCGGCACACGTCGGCTGTGTGACATTGAGGGATGGCTGAGCAGGAGGTCCTAACGCGGCAACGACATTTGCGGTGCTGAAGCTGGTACATGTATTATCTGCCTTCCGTTGCACCGTTATCGTGTGAACACCGGCAGACACAGACCATCCGTTTACCGGATATGCTCCGAACGTTTCATTATTATCTAGTTTATAATTCAGCGTTGCATCTTCAGTCAGGGTGATGGTGCCTGATGTGGCGCCACAGGTCGGCTGTGTAACGTTGAGTGATGGCTGTTCGGGAGCTCCCAATGCTGCAATGATATTTGCGGTGTTGAAGCTTGTGCATGTATGGTCCGCCTTTCTTTGCACGGTTATCGTGTGAACACCGGCAGAAACAGACCAACCGCTTGCAGGATATGCTCCGAACGCTAGGTCGTCGAGTTTATAATCAAGGGTTGCATCTGCGGTTAGCGTGATTGTTCCGGACGTGGCGGAGCAAGTTGGTTGCGTAATGTTTAAAGTTGGGGCAGATGGCGCACCCGGCGCGGCAGGGACAGTCACCGATATGGATGTCAGGCATGTTGGCAGTGAAGCCCTCGCTATAGTAATGGTGTGGGTACCAACTGTAACGGCGCCAAACACATTGGAAGTCTGAAAGCCCAGGTTGTCGATTTTGAACTTGTATGTATCGTCCGACGGAGCGGTTATGGTGATGGTGCCTGTGCCAGCAGAACAGGTTGGCGTGACAACATTCGCGGATGGAGATGTTGGCGTTACGCAGCAGCCTGTTACCGTGAACTGCTGCACTTTTGACGACGTCGTTCCTAATGCATCTGTCAGGTTTAGCGTGACGGTGAAATTTCCGGCGTTAGGGAAATTAACAGTTACACTGCTGGCAGTTGTAGTACCCGCGAGGGTGACGCTTCCATTCACATCCTGCAGACTCCAGTTGAAGCTGTAAGGCGTTTTTCCTCCTTCGGTCGTTGACGTAAACACGCCTCTTTGGAAACTGTTTCCAGTGGGGCAAGAAAATGACGAACCGAAGTTTACGCTCAGGGGAGCGTATACTG
>JAEZJD010000207.1 GCA_023436425.1 Bacteroidota bacterium
TATTAATAATGTAGAAACTTTTTGCGCTGCCGCCAACATCATCGACATGGGTGTGGAGGAATATTTGAAACTTGGTATTCCCGGCTCTCCGGGTACAAAACTGATAAGCGTTTCAGGTGATTGCAAAAGGCCGGGCATCTACGAAATTGAATGGGGCATGACCGTAGCGGAACTGTTGGAATTATGCGAGGCAGACGATCCTTTTTATGTGCAGGTTAGTGGTCCTTCCGGCGAATGTATTTCTATGAAAGAAAAATTTCGCCGCATATCCATGCTCGATTTATTAGCACACAAAGACATTCGTTGTGGTGGCTCGTTCATGATATTTAACAAACACCGGGACCTTGTGAAAGTGCTTATGAATTTTGCAGAATTCTTCAGAGATGAATCGTGTGGCGTTTGCACACCATGCCGTGCCGGCAGCGCTCTGATTCAAAGAAAGCTAGAAAGGCTGGATGCAGGAGTTGCTAATAAAAATGATCTGCAGGAGCTAAAAAGCTGGGGCATCATTATGAAGAACACCAGCCGGTGTGGTCTTGGTAAAACAGCAACGAACACCACCATTGCAGCCATGGAAAAATTCCAAAATTACTTCGAGAGCAGGTTGAAAAAAACCTCCGAGGCGCCGACTTACGAATTCAACCTTGAAGATGCTATTAGTGATTACGAAAAATATAAAATCTGATCGATGGCAAACATGGTGAATATCACGATTGATGGAAAAAACATTCAGGCGGAAGAAGGGACAAACTTGATGCAGGCTGCTAAGCACAATGGTGTTTTCATTCCATCGCTTTGTCACTACGAACATATGGAACCGCCGTTGGGTACATGCCGCGTCTGCACATGCAAAATAAACGGCAGGTATGCACCGGCGTGCACCGAAAAAGTAGTTGAAGGCTTAAATGTTGAAGTCAATATTCCTGAGTTGCAAGATACGAGGAAAGCTTTGGTAGAAATGATGTTTGCCGAAGGCAATCACATTTGCCCCACATGCGAAAAAAGCGGCAATTGCGATCTGCAACACATCGCTTACGAGTTAGGCATTTCGTCCACACGCTTTCCTCATCTGTACAAAAAGCGGGAAGTTGATCTAAAACCAAAACATTTAATAATGGAGCACAACCGCTGCATTAAATGTATGCGCTGTGTTGTAGACGTGTTGACGAACGATGGCAAAAAAGTTTTCACCTACCTGAATCGTGGCTACGAAACAATAGTTGGAATCGACTATGAACAGGAAGCAAAGCTTAATGAAAAAGACGCTGTACGAGCAATGAATATCTGCCCTACAGGAGCTATTCTGGCGAAAGAAGCTTGCCTGCCGCAGCCATTTGGCAATCGCAGGTTTGATCAGGAATCGGTTCAGCCCACAATAGAAGAAAAAAGCATTCGTCACAAATCAACTTCAGCGATGGATAGAAAAGTTGTCGCCACAGCTTCGCTTGGTGGATGTTTTGGTTGTCACATGTCGCTCTTGGATATTGACGAAGAATTGCTCGACGTAGTGGAACTTGTTGACTTCAACAAGTCGCCCGTCAATGACATAAAAAAGTTTACAACTCGCTGTCATGTAGGAATCATCGAAGGCGGCTGCTGCAACGCAGACAACGTCGAAAATCTGAGGGCATTCAGAGAGCATTGCGACGTGCTTGTTTGTGTGGGTGAATGCGCTATTTGGGGAGGTTTACCAAGCATGAGAAATCCGTTGCCATTGAGCGAGTGTCTGGAGGAAGCATATCTGAATTCTCCAACGAACGAAAGAGAAAACAGAACAATTCCGTATCACGAAGATCTTCCGAAACTTCTGGACCGTGTTTATGCTTGCAACGAAATCGTGAAGATCGACTATTACATTCCGGGGTGTCCGCCCAACCCGCAGCACATGTGGAAAGCAGTAAAGAATATTCTGTGGGAAGAAGATTATGCTGTACTCTATTCTGAATTCAAATACGATTAAAGAGGACAATTATGAGCAAAAAGATAGTCATTGATCCGGTGACACGAGTGGAAGGACACGGAAAAGTAACCATACATCTCGACGAATATGGTCAAGTGAAAGATGCTTTTCTACACATAACAGAGTTTAGAGGCTTTGAACGGTTTGTTCAGGGACATCCTTATTGGGAAGCACCGCTTTTGGTACAACGTCTCTGCGGTATCTGTCCTGTAAGCCACCATCTTGCTGCTGCAAAAGCTATTGATCAAATAGTAGGCATTGATCCGAAGGACCTTTCACCCACGGCAACAAAGCTTCGGCGCCTCATGCACTATGGGCAAGTCTTTCAATCCCACGCTCTTCATTTTTTTTACCTCGCTTCACCCGACCTGTTGTTCGGTGTTGATGCTCCGGTGGAGAAAAGAAATGTAATCGCCGTTGCAATGGAAGACAAAGAGCTGGCGCTGAAAGGAATCAAGATGCGCAAGTTTGGACAGGAAATTATCAAAGCTGTTGCAGGCAAAAGAATTCACGGCATATTGGCTGTGCCCGGCGGTGTGCACAAAACGTTTGATGAAGCAGAAAGAGATTATTTCCTCGATGGCAAACACATCGAAGATATTGACACAATGATTGAATGGTCAGAAGCAATTCTGGACTTCATTAAAGATTATCACGAAAAGAATAAAAAATTCTTAGATGAATTTGCAGCATTTCCCTCCGGACATATGGGCATGGTGAATAACGAAGGTGCAATGGATCTTTATGACGGAAAATTGAGAGCCATTGATAGCGAAGGAAACATTACTCTTGATGATGTGTGCACGGATGATTATGACGAATATTTTTCTGAAGCGGTAGAAAAATGGTCGTACATGAAGTTCCCATACCTCAAACATGCCGGACGTGAAAAAGGCTGGAACAGAGTGGGACCGTTGGCAAGGTTGAACGTTTGCGACCTTATTCCAACACCAATGGCAGAAAAACGAAGAAAAGAATTTGTAGCGTTCACCGGAAACAAAGTAAACAACAGCACATTGTTTTTTCATTGGGCAAGATTGATAGAAATTCTTCACTGCGCAGAGCAAATGCAAACTCTTTTGCACGATAGTGATTTACTAAGTGATGATCTTGTCCGCACAGGAATTCCGCGGTTCAAGGGCATCGGAATTATCGAGGCACCTCGCGGCACATTAACTCATCGCTACGACGTGGATGAAAACGGAATGATTACCAGGTGCAATCTGATCGTTTCCACGACAAACAACAATGATGCGTTGAACACCGCCGTTCGCTGGGTAGCAAAAAACGTGATTGACAGAAAAGGCACTGTAACCGATGGAATGCTGAACCAGGTGGAAGTGGCAATTAGAGCTTACGATCCTTGTCTGAGTTGCGCCACACATGCTATGGGCAAGATGCCAATGAAGATTGAGCTTTATGATCATGAGCAAAATTTAATAAATGAAAAATTCAGACGCTAACAAAAGAATTCTGCTCGTCGGGATTGGCAACACAGGTCGCGGAGACGATGGACTCGGTTGGAAGTTTGTGGATGCGATTGAAAACTATGGCTATGCAAATTTGGATTGCGAATACCGATATCAACTGCAAATAGAAGATGCAGAATTGATTAGTAATTACGACGTGGTGGTTTTTGTGGATGCATGCTACGATACTTATGTAAAAACTTTCAAGTTAGAGAGATGCATTGCCGATGACCAGGTTTCTTATTCAACCCACGCCCAATTGCCCGAAGTTGTTGTGCACCTTGCTTACACTTTTTATAATAAATTTCCTGACGCCTACGTGCTGCTGATTGCAGGAAAAGAGTGGGGACTTCAAATCTCACTTAGTACACAAGCCGAAAATCATCTGAGCCAGGCGCTTACGTTTTTTAATGAAAAGTTTCAGTCCGCTCTCTCGCTCGAACCTGCATGATAGCTTGATGGTACGCTACGATTGTCTTCCATATGAATTGCTAAAGATGACGGTGGTTATTCAACTGAAAACTGCCGTCATCAATTGCAAAAAATCTATCACCGTCGATGTTGACATGAGTCATCACTATCGACCGACCGTTTCAATAACATTTGCTACTCCATTCAATCTACACTTTCATGCTGACGCTTATTAGTTGTTTATTCATACTGCCGGTAGCAATAAGCATTGTACTTCTCATACTCCCAAAAAGTATCTCCAAACTTTTCGTGGTCGTTGCCGGCTTATTATTGTCCGCAATCTCCATTTACTTATTTGCTGCCATTGGCGAGCCACTGCACATCAGTGCTCCCCCTTTTGCAAACAAACTTGTTGTTGGGTTAGACTTGTTACTGTTGCTTTTTTTCGGATATGTCGCAGTGTCGACGAGAAATGTGCTTGTAGGAATAATGACGCTGCTTCAACTCTGTGTCTCGCTTTATTTGCTGCAGAATGTTAGCACTGTAAATACAGCGCAATTGATGATTGATAAGCTGAGTCTTTTCATGTTTGTTTTAATTAATGTAATCAGCAGCATCATTGCTATTTTTTCTTTGAAATATATTGACGAAGAAGACTGCAGTGCCTTTCGCAAAAAGTATTTTTTATCCATTCTTTTCTGGTTCATTGGCGTCATGAATCTTGTTGTTTCTTCCGATCACCTGGAATACTTCTTCCTGTTTTTCGAATTAACAACGCTTGCATCTTACCTTCTGATTTCTTTCCGCAAAGATGAAACTTCAATTAAAAATGCCTTAACCGCCTTGTGGATGAATCAGATCGGCGGGCTGGCCATTCTTGCTGCAATTTTCTTCATTCATTTCAACGGGTACGGCGAGGCGAGTTTCAGTAATCTTTTAACACATGCGTCGGCATCAACCGTGTTGTTACCGATCGGTTTACTAAGCATTGCTGCATTGATCAAAGGAGCACAAATGCCCTTCAGCAAGTGGCTGCTTGGAGCAATGGTGGCACCGACTCCCGTGAGCGCTTTGTTGCACTCGTCAACGATGGTGAAAATTGCTCCATTCATCATACTTCGATTGTCACCAGCATTGCAGGGAACACCTGTTGCGTGGGTAATCATTGCATTAACAGGGTTCGTGTTTGCTGCATCTGCAGTCGGTGCATTGTCGCAGGATAATTTCAAGCGAATTCTTGCTCATTCTACTATTGCATTGCTGGCGTTGATGATAATGATGTCTGCGGTGGCCACTCCCGTCACTATCCTGGCTGCTTTAATATTGATCTTATTCCACGGCATTTCCAAGTGCATACTTTTTCTTAATGCAGGTGTTTTGGAAAAGGTTTTTCATCGCAAACAACTCTCGGATATGGATCGGCTTGCGGAAAGCGGACTTTTCACTTCGCTTGTGGTTGCCATTGGTTTCATGTCATTGCTGTTGCCGCCATTTGGCGCTTTTATTGGTAAATGGTTCAGCATTGAAACGCTTGGTTCATTTGCAATGCATCAAAAAGCTTTGGGTGCGGTTGTTATTGTGCTGATTGCGTTTGGCGGGGCGGTGTTGTCATTGCTTTATTTCAAAGTGCTGGGATTGATAATTTCAAGAAACGGTGATCACGAGAAAGTTCACTTCGAAAAAACCAATTTTATTTACAGGAGCACAATAGTTATTTTATTAGGGTTGCTCGTTGCCGCCGTATTGGGATTCCCATTTGTGTTAAAGCAGCACTTTATTCCTGTTGCATCACAAGCATTAATGAGTCCGATAGCAGTTTCCACTCAAGGCTGGAGCATTCATATAGACACGCTGACGTTGCCAATTGTTCCACTGCTGTTTGCCTTTTTGCTTTTGCCGGCAACCATTGTTGCTGCCATGTTTGTTCGCTTTAGGAATGTGGACAGAGTAAATGAATATGCCTGCGGCGAAAAGGTAAATTATTCTTTTTCAGCCTTGTATTTTTCAACAGATAAGGCAACACCGTATTTCACTGCGGTTGGCATTCTGTTCTTCGCAATACTGCTTGCCGTGGTGTTGACTTGATAATTGGAAAATTAAATCTGATGGATCTATACATTAAAATATTGATTATTATTCTGGCGCCGGTTATCGGTGGATTTGTGTATGGTTTGGAAAGAATTGTGAGAGCACGAATGCAGAGGCGAATCGGTCCTCCATTGCTTCAACCCTTTTATGATTTTTTCAAGCTGGCGGAGAAACGCAGAATGATAGTGCATTCTACGCATGCTTTTCTCGGCATCATGCACTTCTTTTCTCTATGGTTTGCATTGGCAGTGTTAATACTCGGCGGAGATCTGATCCTCATAATATTTTTGCACCTGCTGTCTACCTCTTTGTTGATTCTTGCAGGGTACAGCACACGCTCCATATTTAGTCACTTGGGAGCAAACAGAACTGCTGTCAGCGTGTTGGCTTATGAGCCTGTCCTTATTTTAATTGCAGTTTCGGTTTACATGCAGACAGGAAGTTTCGATGCTTCTTCTATTTTCAAGTTCAACGATCCCCTAATCGTAAGAATGCCGCTGGCGTTCGTTGCGCTGCTTCTCATTTTACCGATCAAGCTGAAAAAATCTCCTTTTGATGTGGCTGAAGCACACCAGGAAATCATCGGCGGAGTGGAACTGGAATATTCGGGAATTTTTTACGAGGCCATTTACACAGCAAAATGGCTCGATGAAATTTTCTGCTATACGCTGATTTATCTTTTTGCAGCCAACACTCCTCTGATCGGGTTAGCACTAGTTGCAACTGTTTTCATCCTCGTGAATGCATTGGATAATTCAACTGCCCGTGTGAGTTATAAACAGATGCTGCGCTTTTCACTGGTTGTAGCGCTGCCGGTTGCGTTTCTCAACTTACTTCTAGCCATTTTTCAATAGCATGAAAATGAAATCCTACAGAAAGCAATCACCGTGGATTCTGCACTACAATGCGGGAAGCTGCAACGGATGCGATATAGAAATTCTTGCGTGTTTGTCGCCTAAGTATGACATCGAACGATTCGGAATGATCAACACAGGAAATCCGAAACAATCAGATATTTTGTTAGTGACAGGACCGGTTACAAAACGTTCTCGTGAACGGCTCGTTGAAATTTACGCCCAAATGCCGGAACCAAAAGTGGTTATTGCATGCGGCGCATGTGCAAGCAGCGGTGGCGTGTTTCGGGGCATGTACAACTGCGAAGGCGGAATCGACCAATATATTCCGGTGGATGTGTATGTGTGTGGATGCGGATGCAGGCCGGAGCAAATCATTGACGGTGTGGTGCAGGCTCTCAGCATTTTACAGGAAAAATCAAAAGCGATGGAAGAATCTGTGAAACTGAGGAAAGATCCAGTTTACGAAAACGGTCAGGTCAATCGAAGAAACATTGCAGCAGAAATTCAAACAGCATAAGATGAAGCGAATAGACACAACAATTGAAAATATAAAAAAGGATATAGAAGAATTTTATCAATACGACAAACATCATTTTGTAGTAATGAACGCTGTTGACTTAGGGGAAAAGGTTGAGGTGCAATGGTTCTTCAGCGAGTACGAAACCGGCGACGTCACTGCTTTTTGTGTGAAAGCAAATAGAAACGAAGAAGTACCATCGCTCAAAGAAATTATTTCATCAGCATGGGTGGCCGAAGCAGAATTGGTTGACCTGATGGATATAAACATTGCAGAAACTGACAAAGGTTTCGTGTTAGAACCTGATTCTGAATTCGCTCCTTTAAGCAAGAAAAAATAAGATGGCAAAGCAATACGAAATACCGGTTGGCGCTCAGCACATCTCGTTGCTGGAGCCACTGCATTTTAAATTCACAACTGAAAATGAAAAAATTGTAGATACTCAGGCAAACGTTTTCTATGTACACCGTGGTATTGAACAAGCATGCTGCACCAAATTCAAGTTTCGGCAGGTAAGTTTTGTTGTCGGACGGGTATGCGGGCTTTGTTCCATCTCGCATACAACAGCTTATTCCCAGGTAGCAGAAAAACTGGTGAAGATCGAAGTCCCACGTCGGGCAAAATATCTGCGAATGCTGGTAATCGAGTTGGACAGAATTCATTCGCACCTTCTTTGCTTAAGTCATGTTGCAGAGAACTCCGGTTTCGAAGCATTGTTTATGAAAACGATGCAGTATCGGGAACAATTTATGGAATTGCTGGAATCAGTGTGCGGCAACCGTGTGCAATATGATTATTCAATAGTAGGCGGCGTGACCCGCGATTTGAAGTGGGAAGTTGCCCAGGAAATTTTGAAGCGAGTAAAAAGATTTCAGCCACAATTGAAAGAATTGCTCGACATCTACCGCAACAATTGGACGTTGTCTCTGAAAAATAAAGAAGCAGGTGCCATCACACGAGAAGATGCTATGCGCCTAAACGTGGTTGGTCCGTTTGCGAGAGCAGCAGGCTTGGGAATTGATGTTCGTAATGAGACAGAAGACTTGCTACCGTGGAGAGAAGTTGGCTTTGAAATGATCACCGGGACGGGTGGCGATGTCTATGCTCGAAATGTCCTTCGCCTGCGCGAAATAGAAGTTTCTATGCGCATTATCGAAAATGTAATCAAAGGCTTGCCTGAGACGCCGATCATTACGGCGACAAAAGCGTTTCCGGATGGTGAAGCTGTTGTTCGCATTGAAGCGCCAAGAGGTGAACTGTTTTATTATGCGAAAGGAAACAAAACGCAGATTCTTGAACGCTTGAAAATAAAAGCACCAACCTTCTCTAACATTTCGGCAATGATAGAAGGATTTAAAGAAAATGAATACGGTAGCGTGCCGGCAATTATTGCATCGTACGATCCTTGCCTGTCCTGCACAGCAAGATGAAAAACTGAAAGCATGAAAACATTTTTTAAAGCCATAGGAAATATTTTCAAGAAACCGGTCACGGTAAAATATCCGTTCGAGAAAACATTTATTCCGGATGATTACCGCGGTATGATTGGGTTTAAAGAACAAGCATGCATCTGGTGCCGTCGTTGCGAAGGAGCATGCCCACCGGGAGCAATTGTTTTTTCGCAGGCGATGGATGGAAAGCAACAGTATCATTACAATCGTGCTGTTTGCATCTTTTGCGAAGAGTGTATTCGCTCATGTCCGAAATCCGACAAGGGTGCCTTGTATCAAACGCATCAACCTGCGCCATTTGCAGTAAAAGGTGAAAACATTAACAATGGGTGGAACGCCTTATTTACCGAAGCTTTGAAAAGCCGCGACGCTTACGCTGCTGAAAAGAAAAGACTGGCTGCAGAAAACACCGCGGCTGCAAAGAAGGAAAAACCGATGCCTTCACAACCTCGGAATGACACAACGACCGTCATGAACTTTAATGAGCCGTGACCGCAAACTGATTTATGCACGAACTCTCCATAGCGCAGTCTATTATGTCAATAGCAGAAAATGCTGCACCGGAAAGTGCTGTAATTACTGCAGTCAATTTGCAAATTGGCGAGCTGAGCGGAATTGAGATCGAAGCCTTAAAATTTGCGCTTTCAATTATTAAAGAACATACGATTTTGACGAAAGCCGAAGTGCACATTGAAACTGTGGAAGGTGAAGCGCAGTGCAATATTTGCAACACCATTTTTCCGCTTCACGCGTACGGAACATCCTGCCCGTACTGCGGCAGCTATTCGATGACAATTTTGAAAGGCAAAGAAATGCGTATTCTGAATTTAATTGTCGAAGAGTAGTTAAAGCCCCTGATAACCTCCACCGGTTCTGTTTTCAAACGAATAACGGCGACGGATAAATGAAGTGTCTGCCGTTTTCTCTTTCACAACTGCTTTTCCCTCTAACAGGTTTTCGTCTTTAACAGGGAGAGCTGTGAAGTCTTTAAGTTGGTGGTCAACCTTGACCAATTCGTCCTTTGAAGATTTTTTTCGCATGTTGATTCGGGCTCGCTTTGAGAGTAATGAAGTTACGAACAGAATGATCAAATGAAAAGCTAAATATGTTTACCAACGGATGAGCTACGAGAGGTAAACCACGTTCTTTTCATCTGAACTTTTGAACGACGCTTCAATTATCATGATCACTTTTAAGGCGTCTTCCGGTGTCACCGGTAACGGCTTGTTGTTACGGATTGATTGATAAAGCTGCTCGAAATATTCGCCATAATTGCCTCGCTCCGATGCAACGTATTCTTTTTTGAAATGTCCGTCTGCAAAGGCGTGCAGTAGTCCTCGTTCCTCTTCAGGTTCTTCGCCCCATTCAGCACCTACCGGCATGGTACCGGCTTGAAGCGCCATTTCCTGAACATCAGATTTGCTTTTTATAAAGGACCCTTTCAAACCGTGAATTTGGTATGCAGCCATTGGCTCACGCACAAGATAGCTGGAATGCAGACGTACTCTTAAGTCAGGATAATACAGAAGCACTTCGAAGTAGTCGTCCACCAGTGATAGCCGGCGAATGATCCGGATGTCAGCAAAAACTGCTTCAGGTACTCCAAACAATTGTAATGCCTGGTCTATCAAGTGTGATCCCAAATCATACAATGCACCGGTACCGGGGCCTGGCGTTTCTTTGTGTTGCTTTGGACTGAGTTCTTCTTTAAACCGGTCAAAATGAAATTCAGCTTCGACCACCTGTCCAAGGCTTCCTTGCTGCACGATTTTGCGTACAATTTTGAAATCACTGTCATATCGACGATTGTGGTAAACAGATAGGACGCATTTATTTTCCCGTGCTATTTCAATCAATTCCTCACCTTCCGAAACGCTGATAACAAAAGGTTTTTCAACCACCACATGCTTTGCTGCCAGTAATGCCTTTCTTGCATATTCGTGATGCGTGTAATTGGGCGTGTTCACAATCACAAGTTCCACAGCTTCATCGGCAAGCACCTCGTCAAAAGTTCTGTAGGTTTTTACATTCGGATATTTTTGCTGAGCAACGTTTTTTGTCCTTTCCCAAACGCCATAGAAATCAAACCCTGGCTGCACATGGATGAAGGGTGCATGAAACAGCTGTCCGGACATACCGAAAGAGAGAATTACTGTGTTTATCGGTTGCATTGTACAAAGGTCACAATAATTACTTGCAGCAAGCGCTAACTTCAGAATTGATATTTTCGCCATTACCGGTTAAGCAAAACAGAACTAATCATTCATGTACGAAGTATTTTTTCAGCACTTCAACACTAAGGTTCCCCTTTCAGCAGACGAACAGAGTACGATTAAAAATTTTCTTACTCCGAAAAAGCTGCGTAAAAAACAATACCTGCTCCAGGAAGGTGATGTTTGCAAAAGCGTGGCATTCGTTGAAAAAGGGACGCTTCGTTCTTACACCCTCAACGACGACGGTGGTGAACGCATCATCCAATTCGCATTAGAGGGTTGGACAGTTTCAGACTTGTTCAGCTTTCTTACCGGCGAAGCTGCCACTTACAATATTGATGCACTCGAAGATTCCGAATTAGTGCTCATTACAAGATCAGCACACGATGAACTCTTAAAGGAAATGCCTAAATATGAAACTTACACACGGCTGCAAATTACCGGGGCGTACATTGCCATGCAGCGCCGCCTAACATCCATCATCAGTTTGCCGTTGGAAGAACGTTACAAAAGTTTTATATCACAATATCCAAACATCGTGCAGCGTGTACCGCAACATATGATTGCATCTTACATGGGACTTACGCCGGAAACACTCAGCCGCGTAAGAAAAAAAATCAGCTCCAAAAGATAAATTCTCGTCTTATCAACAACGTTTTTCATTGACAAATGTCAATGCTTTTTATTGCCCAAACGCAATGGTGCACGGCATTGAGTGATGGTAACTTTGTGATCTCAAAACGATGAAATTATGAATACAAAACAAACCATAGCAGTAATCGGAGCAACCGGAAATATGGGCTCCGCTGTTGCAAAAAGCATTTCAAAGGGTAATTACAGACTCCTCCTGAAAGGGACCAAAGAAGATGAATTAAACAAAGTTGTCAGCGATATTAAAAGTGCGTATCCTGAAGCAGAAGTTGAGGCAATAACATGCCCTACTGAAGCAAGTTGGGAGGCCGATATTATCATTCTTGCGGTTCCTTACGAAGCAGAAAAAGAGGTGGCAGATAAAATTAGAGAAGTAGCGAATCAAAAGATTGTGATCAGCATCGCGAACCCGCTAAACGATTCATATAACGGACTGGTGACTGCACCGGACACCAGCGCTGCAGAAGAACTTCAAAAGTTGTTGCCTCATTCAAAAGTGATAAAGGCTTTCAACACCACTTTCGCAGCCGACTTCTCCACTCCTGTTATTGACGGCAAGCAAGTCGACGCTTTCATAGCGGGGAACGATGATGACGCATTGGAAACAGTGTCGGAGTTGGTAAGCACTGCAGGCTTTAATCCAATTGTTGCAGGTGATTTATCCGTTAGCGGAACACTTGAACGCATGCAACTTTTGCTAATTCAATTGAATATGAAAAACAACTACAACTGGTTAGCCGGTTGGAAAATATTGCACAACTAATAACAGGAAACAGAAACAAATAATCAAACAAAAAATAATCATGAAAAAATTCCTTTTTATTATCACAGCATTTGTTGCGTTCACGGCTTTTACCACAGATAACCTCTGGACGAACGATGATCCGCATTCACAGCTCGGCTTCACCGTGACGCACCTTGGAATCTCAGACGTGTCCGGTACATTCAACGACTTTGATGTCACGGTGAGATCAACTAAACCTGACTTCAGCGATGCGTCGTTTGAACTTACAGCAAAAACTGCTTCGATTGATACAAGAGTGGAAGCACGTGACAATCACTTGAGAAGCGCAGATTTTTTCAACGCAGAAAAATATCCAACGCTGACGTTCAAAAGCAATGACATCAAAAAAGTGAGCGAGAATAAGTACAAACTCTCTGGCGATTTGACAATGAACAATATAACCAAACCCGTCACTATGGATTTGACTTATAAAGGTTCAGTAGAAAACCCGATGAGTAAAAAACAAACCGTAGGTTTCCAAATCACAGGCACTATCAAACGATCTAACTTTATTATTGGAAACAGTTTTCCGGAAGCAGTGATCAGCGATGTGGTTCGGATCAAAGCTGACGGTGAGTTCACTAAGTAACCATTTATATCACCCTTAAAATTGTTATATGAAACTCTTACAAGATAAAGTAGCAATCGTAACCGGAGCAGGTTCCGGAATTGGAAAAGCAGCAGCTAAATTGTTCGCTAAAGAAGGCGCAAAAGTAATCGTGTCGGATATTAACGAAGAAAATGGAAACAGCGCCGTAGAGGAACTAAAAAAAGATGGTAGTGAAGCTTTTTATGTGAAAGCCGATTCATCAAAACCGGAAGACAATGAAAGCCTCGTAAAGAAAACTCTTGAACAATACGGACGACTCGATATTGCAGTCAACAACGCAGGTATAGGTGGCCCTTTGGGATTGACGGGTGAATACCCGATTGATGGTTGGAAAAAAGTAATTGACATCAACCTGTCCGGTGTGTTCTACGGAATGCGTTATCAGCTTCCGGCGATGTTAAAAAACGGTGGAAGTATCGTGAACATTGCATCGATTCTTGGTAACGCAGGTACGAAGTTTTCACCTGCATACGTAGCTGCAAAACACGGTGTTGTGGGGCTAACAAAGGCTGCAGCTTTGGAGTATGCAGATAAGAATATTCGCATCAACTCTGTGGGACCGGGTTATATTAAAACACCTCTGGTCGTCAACTCTCTCGACAAGGCTGCGCTGGATACTTTGGTGGGCTTGCACCCAATCGGACGCCTTGGCGAATCTGAGGAAATAGCTGAACTGATTCTGTGGCTCGCATCGCCAAAAGCATCATTCGTGACCGGCGCATACTACCCGGCTGACGGTGGCTATTTGGCTCAGTAAAATTTCTTTACGCATTGCTAAGAATAACGGATTAAAAATTGAAAGGACAGGCGAAAGCAGTGCGTAATTTTTTTAACCTTCATCTTACAACATTATGAAAAGAATATTTTCAGTACAACCAAATTCAACCCCTATCGATGTAGCACTTTTGCTGCTGCGGGTGGGTGTGGCAGCTTTGATGCTTACGCACGGAGTTCCAAAGTTGCTAACGCTATTCTCCGGAGAGCCGGTGCAATTTGTAACCATTCTCGGTTTAACCGCTGAAGCATCGCTATCACTGACAGTTTTTGCAGAAGTGTTTTGTTCTGTTCTACTACTGACAGGATTTGCAACCAGACTGGCTACGGTTCCCTTAATTATAACAATGCTGGTGGCAATTTTTTCTGTTCATGCAGAGGATCCGTTTGGTAGAAAAGAGCTGGCTGTATTCTACCTTATAATCTATACAGCTTTGCTTATTGCGGGTAGTGGTAAATTTTCTTTGGATTATTTGCTGCAGCAAAAAATTCAGAACATGAGAAGCAGCAAGTTGGTTTACAGTTAAATATCATAATATCTGGTTTAAAAAAGCTACTTCGGTAGCTTTTTTTGTTTGTCATTTTCACTCTTCATTCCTGAATTCTTTTTTAAATCCTCTGACAGAAGTCATTTTTAAAATTCGGTCGTTTGTTTCTTTTTGCTGATTGAGAAATGATTCAAACACGATGCGTAAAATCGAACTTCTCGCGCCGGTCGGCTCTCTTGAAAGTTTACATGCTGCAATTGAAGCTGGTGCTGATGCTGTCTACTTCGGCGTGGAACAGCTAAACATGCGGGCAAAATCCATCAACTCTTTTTCTATAACTGAGCTACCAGTCGTCACAAGCATTTGTAACCGTGCAGGAGTGAAATGCTATGTCACGTTGAACACAGTCATGTACGATCACGATCTGCAGCTGTTGAGAAATATTGTAATAAGGGCAAAGGAGAGCGGCGTCGATGCAGCCATCGCTTCTGACTTTGCCGTGATTGAAGTCTGCCGCACACAAGGACTGGCATTACATATTTCCACACAAGCAAACGTCAGCAACATTGAAGCCGTTAAGTTTTTGGCACCGTTTGCAGATGTGATTGTTTTGGCAAGAGAACTCACTTTGATGCAAGTGGAAGCAATTACCCGTGAAATCAATCGAAGAAAAATAGTTGGACCATCCGGGCACCTGTTAAAGATTGAAGTGTTTGCCCACGGCGCGTTGTGCATGGCTGTTTCCGGAAAATGCTACCTAAGCCTTCACCAACAGAATGCTTCGGCTAACCGTGGAGCATGTACGCAGGTTTGCCGCCGTCCATACAAAGTTTCAGATGCTGAAACTGGTGCAGAGCTCTTGATAGACAGCGAGTATATTATGTCGCCAAAAGATCTTTGCACCATTGATATTTTAGACCAGCTAATAGCAGCAGGTGTTGATGTATTGAAAATTGAAGGTCGTGGCAAAAGTGCAGACTATGTGTACACTGTTACCAGGTGTTACCGGGAAGCCATTGAGGCCGTAAATAACGGCAGCTACAGCCGATCGCAAATAGAGGGATGGAAATTGGAGCTTGCAACAGTATACAACAGGGGCTTTTGGGAAGGCTATTATCTCGGGAGAAAGTTAGGAGAATGGACACAAAATCCCGGCTCAGTCGCTACGGAAAAAAAGGTTTATCTGGGAAAGTGCAGCAAGTATTATCCCCGCATTGGTGTAGCTGAATTTGAAATGGAAGCAAACGCGGTTTGTGCCGGCGATACCGTGTTGGTGATAAGCCAAAATTTTGGAGTGTGTAAACTTACGCTACACACATTGAAGGTAAATGGCCAAGACAAAGATGTCGCAACAAAAGATGATAAGCTAACATTTGCTTTGGATAAGAAACCTGCACCAGGCGACAAGTTGTATAAAATTGTTCCGAATGCCGAAGGTTATTCATTATCGTGACAAATGCATTGGGTGCGGCGTGTGTCAGCAACGTCAGCCCGACGTTTGGCGTATGTCAAAAAAAGACGGCAAAGCCGTGTTGCTGAATGCAAAGGAGAAGAAAAATATTTTTCAACTCAGTATACATTCTTCAGCGGCAGAAGCATCCATGCAAACTGCGGCGATGTGCCCTGTAAATATCATTAAGGTCAACTGAGTATTGATTACGCTTGTTTTACTCCACCTTCGATCAACAGTCATTAAGCTTCGGCATTTACCTTTTGATGTTGAACGTTTCGAAGAAATAAGTCTAACGTCGAATATGAACGGACGAATTGACTCGGAATTTCATTTGACGCTTCGTTCCTATTTGCCTAATTTTTCGCTCTATAATCTTGTATGAAATCTCTATTCCTTTTTTTATTTATCCCTGCATTTGCATTTGCCCAAAGCAAAGAGGATGTTGCAAGATGGGAAGCGCATGCGAAGCGGGTCACGATTATTCAGGACGATTGGGGTATACCGCACATCTTCGGGAAAACAGATGCCGATGCTGTGTTCGGATTAATGTACATGCAATGTGAACAAAATTTTGAGAGGGTGGAAGAAAATAATCTCGAAATGTTAGGGCGATTGTCAGAGAAGTACGGGAGGAGCCGGTTGTACGAAGACCTGCAAATGCGTCTGATTTACGATAGCGCGGCTGCCATAAATGATTATCGCAAAAGTCCCGAATGGCTTAAAAAATTGATGGATGCCGCTGCGGATGGGGTTAACTATTTTTTGTACAAACATCCGGAAGTAAAGCCTTCAGTGCTCACACGGTTTGAACCATGGTTTACACTGATGCGAACTAACGGAAGCATTTCGGCAACACAAACCGGCGGGATTACCATGTCGGAACTACGGAATCTTTACAAAACTGACGATGCAACTTCATTCGTTGATAAGAGAATACCGTTTTACGAACTTGATCCAACCGGTTCAAACGGGTTTGCAGTTGCGCCTTCAAAAACGAAAAATAAACACAGCATTCTTTATATCAATCCACACACTTCTTTTTATTATCGCACGGAAGTGCAAATGGTGAGCGAAGAAGGACTGAATGCCTATGGTGCTGTCACATGGGGCACATTTTTCGTTTTCCAGGGTTTTAATGAGCACTGCGGATGGATGCACACTTCCGGCTATGCAGATGTTGCTGATGCGTTTCGTGAAAAAATTGAAAAAAGAAACGACGGGTATTACTACAGTTACGATGGAAAATCAATTCCTGTACAATCAAAAACGATTTCTATCCAATACAAAAACGAAAATAAAACGGCTACGGAAAATTTTACTACCTATTCAACAGTTCACGGTCCTGTAATGGGAGTTCGCAATGGCCAGTGGTTAAGCCTAAGAGAAAACAACAGGTCTTTAAATGCTTTGATGCAATCCTGGCTGCGGACAAAAGCAACAGGTTTCGAATCGTTCAAAAAAGTGATGGAGCTAAGATCCAATACATCGGACAATACAGTGTTTGCAGACGATAAAGGAAACATTGCTTATTGGCACGGCAATTTCATTCCGATACGAAATACAAAGTTCGACTATTCTTTTCCGGTAGATGGATCAACTTCCGCTACAGATTGGAAAGGTATTCACGCCTTGGATGAGACGGTGCATGTCTACAATCCAAAAACAGGATGGATTCAAAACACCAACTCAACGCCCTTCGCGGTTTCGGGTGAGAGCAGTCCAAAAAAACCAAACTATCCTGCGTACATGGCTCCCGACGGGCAAAACGGAAGAGCGCTTAATGCAATGCGGCTATTGAGCAAAGCTTCTGATTTAACAATCGACAAAATGATTTCTGACATAGGCTACAACACTTACTTGTCAGCGTTTGAAATGTTATTGCCCCCGTTGTTCAAAGCTTACGATGAGCTAAATACATCGACGGCGTTGAAGCAAGAACTTGAAGTGCCCATTCATTATTTAAAATTGTGGGATAGGCATTCGTCAACTTCTTCAGTAGCAACCACTTTAGCAATCGAGTGGGCTCAACGACTGGCAGCAAAAATTCCGCCTGCGAAAACGCAAGAGGAATCATCTAATTCCATCGGTCAATTTCAATTAATGGCAAACAACATCCCGGCAAATGACAAATTGAATTTGTTGTCAGATTTGATCCGGGACCTGGAGAAAAACTTTGGCACCTCGAAAGTTGCCTGGGGCGATGTAAATCGTTACCAAAGAACAGAAAATGGAAAGTTTAATGATGCAGAACAAAGTTGGCCGGTTGGTCTGGCGCCCGGAACGTGGGGCTCTATTCCCTCGTTTGCCAGTCGCCGGGCGGATACGAAAAAGCGGTACGGCGTTTCAGGGAATAGCTTTGTTGCTGCGGTGGAATATGGCGGTAAAGGAAAGCTGAAAGCAAAAACGATTCTGGTAAGTGTAGAATCGTTCGATCCTAAATCCAAACACTTTACCGACCAGGCAAGAGGCTATATTGAAGGTAAATTCAAGGATATCTATTTTTATAAAGATGACCTGATGAAACACGTAGAGCGAACATATCGCCCCGGCGAGTAGGTTAGCCTAAAATCTTATCCGGAGTTATCGGAACGCTCCGGATTCTTTTTCCTGTTGCATGAAAAACGGCGTTGGCAACCGCCGATGCAAAACCAACCATCGTCACCTCTCCAATTCCTTTCGATCCGATTGGATTAACAATTGGATCTGGTTTATTCACGAAAAATGTTTCTATATGCGGCACATCTGCATGAACCGGCACATGATAATCTGCGAAGTTATTGTTGACCCATCTTCCATAACGCTGATCAATTATGCCTTCCTCTGTCAACGCCATTCCGATTC